>JAGQQQ010000176.1 GCA_020426125.1 Planctomycetaceae bacterium | reverse complement strand
CGAGTCACCGCACTCCAAATCTTCCCGCAATTGGGCGGTTGCGGTGATGTCGTCTCAAGAATCTGGGGACGTCGATGTGAGCATTCTGGACTCACCACCTCCCTGCCCCCTCGCGGCCACGAATGGCCGCGTTGCGAAATCCCGTCGAGAAATCCGCCATCCACCTGACACACTCGACTTCATCAAGCTAACATCCTTTGGTCCTTCCTCCAATCTCTGACGCAACTGCCATGACGACGGATCAAACCGAGCCGACCACTTCGACCCACGTTGAGCGCCTCCAGGAAGTGCTCCAGAAGTATTGGGGGTTCGACTCCTTTCGAGCCCTCCAGCGGGAAGCGATGACGTCCATGTTGGACGGTCGCGACACACTCGTCGTCCTGCCGACAGGGGGCGGAAAGTCTCTTTGCTACCAGGCTCCGGCGATGTGCCTCGATGGGACCGCGATTGTGGTCTCCCCGTTGATCTCGTTGATGAAGGATCAGGTCGATTCCGCCCGGGCCTGCGGTCTGCCCGCGAGATTGATCAACAGTTCGATTGATGCCCGGGAACGTTTTCAAACGTGGGACGAAGTCCGTCGTGGAGACGTCAAACTCCTCTATGTCTCGCCGGAACGTCTCACTCAGCGCGAATTTCTGGATCAACTTTCGGATGTCCCGGTCTCGATGTTGGCTGTCGACGAAGCGCACTGTATCAGCCAATGGGGACATGATTTCCGGCCGCATTATCGAGAGTTGCGGGTGATTCGAGAGCGATTTCCCGAGTTGCCGATGCATGCCTTCACGGCCACTGCGACCGCCCAAGTTCGCGAAGACATCATCGATCAACTCGATCTCAAGGAGGCCCAACAGTTCGTCGGGAGTTTCGACCGTCCCAATCTCAATTATCAGGTATTGCGTAAGGGAGACGTCACGCGTCGGATTTTTGATGTCATCGAAAAACATTCCGGGGAGTCGGGCATCATTTATTGTATTACTCGAAAGGAAGTCGATCAGTGGACCGCGTTGCTTCAAGGGCGTGGAATCCATGCGAAGCCGTACCACGCGGGGTTATCTGATGAGGAGCGGCGAGAGAACCAGGAAGCCTTTCTTCACGATGACGCGGGAATCGTCGTCGCGACGGTTGCCTTTGGAATGGGGATCGACAAATCGAATATCCGATTCGTCATTCACGTGGGGATGCCGCGATCGATTGAACATTATCAACAGGAGAGCGGGCGGGCCGGGCGAGACGGTCTGGAAGCGGATTGCGTCCTACTCTACGGCAACGACGACATGGTCAAATGGCAGTACATGATCCGGGACCAACCGTCGGAGGTTCATGCCGCGTCGACCGATTCGCTGCGACGGATGGCGAGTTTTTGTGAAGGGATCCTCTGTCGCCATCGGGCGCTTGTGCGTCACTTTGGCCAGGATCTGGAAGACGATTGCGGAACCAACTGCGATGTCTGCACGGGGGACCATACGCAGGCCGAAGATCCGCTCGTGCTCGCTCAGAAGATCCTGTCGTCCGTGTATCGGCAGGATCAACGCTTTGGAGTCGAGTACACCGTGTTGGTTCTCAAGGGATCGAAGTCGCAGAAGATCCTGCAGAATAAGCACGACGAACTTTCGACACACGGCCTCCTCAAAGACGAGCCGAAGCAAGCTATCCAAGACTGGATCGGCCAACTGATTCAACAGGACTGCCTCAAGCGGGTCGGCGAATACAACATTTTGAAGTTGACGGATCTCGGCTGGCAGGTTCTGCGGGGCGAATGGACTCCCAAACTGCTGACGTCCAAACACACGGAGCAAGACGCCGGACCGACGACGTCCCGATCAAAGGAAGCCTCCTGGGAAGGGGTAGAGATGCCGCTGTTCGAGAAACTCCGCGAGCATCGTCTCGCGCTCGCTCAAGAACGGAACGTGCCGCCGTATGTCATCTTCGGCGACGCGACCCTTCGTGATCTGGCCAAGAAGCGTCCGACCAGCACCGAGTCGCTGCTCTCCATTTATGGAGTCGGTCAAAAGAAGCTGGAAGAGTTCGGCGAGGCATTCGTTCGGATGATCGACGACTATTGCCGAGAGAATCAAGTCGAGTCGAACGTCCAGTTAGAAAGTCGCCCCCCGAGCGTTCCTCGATCCGAAAAGCCCGCGAATGCCACGGCGTTGCTCGCGTTTCCCCATTTCGCGGAGGGGAAGTCCGTCGAGGAAGTCGCCCAACTCATTGGCCGGGCCAAGTCGACAACGTCGGGTTACCTGAGCGAATACCTCCGGGAACACGAGTTGACCGATCCCAGCCCGTGGGTCTCTTACGAAGACACCATCCGGATTCGAGACGCAATCGAACAGACCGGGGGCGACCGCCTCAAGCCGATCTTTGAGCACCTCGGCGGCGAGATCGACTATGACACGATCCGCATTGTCTGCCAATGCTGGGCGAATGCTCAGGGCTGAATTCACTCGACTTGATAGCGATCTGCTCCTGGCTATCCATTCTTGAAGAGCTTTTGAGGCCCAGAACTTGTGTGATCTGCGAGATTTGTCTCGGGACCGGACTTCCGTGTCGGCAGGACCATCGGTCGTTTTGAACCGGAATGGGTCACAAATTCGACGTCGACTCGGAATGCTTCTTGGATCAGATCGGGTTTCAGAACGTCCTCGGAGGTTCCATTGGCGATGAGTCCCTTATTGGCGAGCAGCAGGAACTGGTCTCCGTAAAGGGACGCGAGATTCAAGTCGTGAATCGCCAGGATTGCGGCCTTCTCTTGTTGCTTGGCTAACTGCGCCAAGAGTTCCAGAATGTCGAGCTGAAATCGCAGATCAAGTCCGGCCGTGGGTTCATCGAGTATGAAGATCCTCGCCTCTTGTGCGAGGGACCGGGCAAGAATGGTTCGCTTCCATTCTCCTCCCGAAAGCTTTGTGATTGGACGGTCGCGCAGGTCAAGAAGCCCCGTGGCCGCTAGAGCGGATTCGATCGCGGCCCGATCCTCCTGAGTGAAGGGCATCCATTCCCCGCGATGAGGGATGCGCACCAACCTCACGCACTCCGCCACTGTCAGCGGCCAACTCCGTTGCTCGAACTGGGGCAAGTAACTTACGAATCTCGCCCAATCTCGACCGGTTGACATCTTGCCAAGTTCCTCGGGAAAAGTGACCGCTCCCGAAGTTGGAGGATGTTGTTTTGCCAGAGTTCGCAACAACGTCGACTTCCCGGATCCGTTGGCCCCGAGCAGCATACAGACTGTCCCTGGTTCCAGTTCAAAGGAGACTTCACGCAAGACGGTGTGTTCTCCATAGGAGAGCGTCAGGCCATCGACTTTCAGCAGACTCATGCCATCCCTCCGCTTTGCCGCGAGGTCGACCGCAACAACAGCAAAAAGAAGGGGCTTCCCAACAAGGCGGTCACCACCCCGACCGGGAGTTCCGCTGGCGCCGCAATCGAGCGGGCCAGGTCATCGGCGGCAATCAGCAGGATGGCTCCCAACAGGGCGCTGGCGGGAATGAGGTAGCCATGACGAGCGCCCACCAATTGACGCGCGAGATGGGGCGCCACCAATCCCACAAACCCAATGGTTCCCGCGGCGGCGACCGCGGCGGCCGTTGCGAGGCTGGCGGAGACGACGATCTTGAGACGGGCCGTCGTAAGGTTGACTCCCAGGGAAGCGGCCGTTTCCTCGCCGAAGGTCAGCGCGTCAAGAACACGCGAGGAACTCCACAGCGACAGGATGCCGACAGCCATCAACAAGGTGATCCATGGCAAGAGCGCCCCGCCAGGTCGAGCGAGGCTCCCCAGGATCCAATGGAAGATGGCGGCCATCTCGCGATCATTTAGAAACATGAGCAGGGAAACTAACGCACCCGCGAAACTGCTGACGGCCACTCCCGCGAGCAGCAATGTGAACACGGACACATGCGAGCCCAGCGAAGCAATCGTGTACACCAGCCAAACCGCCGCGAGTGCCCCCAACAGACCGGCGGTAGCATTGGACAGGGGGCCCATCACTCCCCGTTCTCCACCGAACACCACGAGACACGCCACGCCCAGCGCCGCCCCGCTCGCGGCGCCGATGACGAAGGGGTCCGCAAGCGGATTTCGAAAGAGCCCCTGATACCCCGCCCCCGCGGCTCCCAATCCCACTCCAACCAACGTTCCCAAGAGGATTCGCTGCCAACGGAACTGCCAGATGATCGTCGCGTGGGTGTCATTCGAGTCGCTGTCCCCGGCAAATGAGAGCGTCTCCAGAATGTCCTCCCATGTGACTGACACCGAACCGACGCGAAGACTCAGAACCTGTAAGAGAACCAGCAGTCCCAACAGTCCGAGGATGATCCAAATCCGGCGGTTCACGGCGTCCGCTCCGATTGCCGATCCGTCTCCCGTTCTTGTTCGGGAAGGGGGCCATAAAGCGCAATCAGCAATTCCTCGAAGGCTTCGACCAGACGTGGACCGCAACGCGAAATACGGTCTCCGTCGAGCAATTCCACCCGTTCATTTTGGATAGCTTTAACTTTCTCCCAGCCGGGCCGATTGAGAATGCTGTTCTTGTCGAGCGGTTCCGAATGGGACACCGGAGCCAGGATCACATCTGGATTCTCCGCGAGCACGGTTTCCGGATTCACTTGCGGATAGCGGATGTCGGTTCGATCGAGAATGTTCTGGGCTCCCGCTTTGGTGATCAGTTGGCCGATGAACGAGTCCGGTCCTGCTGACATGAGCGGATCATCCCAAACCTGGTAGAATACCTTGATGGGCGGGGTCGGCGTCAGTTGTTGAGCTTGTTTCTCCAGGGCGGACATCCTGTCGCGAAGTCTCCGGACTTGTTGCTTCGCCCGGTCAAGGTGCCCGGTCACCCGTCCGATCAACTCGATCTCATCGAGCATCCCCTCAAAACTCTCCGCCCCCAGCGCCAACACGGGAATTCGCCATTCCTCCAGATGCGTGATCAATTGTTCGTGTGTATCCCACTTCGCCAAGACAAGATCAGGTTTCAAGCTCAGCAGTTTCTCCTGGCTAATGCTTTCCAGCGTGCCGCCGCCGATCTGGTCTTTATCCAGTGCCTCTTCGGGATAATTGCAATACCTCGTGACCGCCACGAGTTGGTCTTCCGCGTCCAACGAGAACAGGATTTCTGTCATCGCCGGGGACAAAGAAACGATTCGCTTCGGAACGGAATCAAATGGGACTTCGCGGTTCAAGCGATCCGTGACCGAGAATGTGTCTTTGGCCAGTTCTTCCTGCCGAGTCACCGAGACGGGAGCCATTTCCGCTTCCCGCGCCTGACAACCGAGCCAGAGACCGGCCATCAGAACGCACCAGACCCACCGGGGATGCAGCGGTCGATGGGCGACGGGGCGGTCCATGTCTGTTAATCCAGGGCTTTCGGAAGACTCACTGTTGTTTCACTTTGTGAAACTCGCAAGTGTTTCCACAAGTCGCCCGAAATTCAACTCCCTCGTTTAGCCGACGGCCTCTGGCCGCCGCCGATGTCGAGTCAAACCTTCGTCGAACTTAGCGAACTCGCTCATCGCCGAGACGCTGGAAACTGATAGTGCCCCGCGTCCGAGTTGGAAGGAATGCCGTCCGCGGTGGGAGACAAATTGGGGGAGAGGAGAGAGGGAGAGACCTCGGATTGTCCACTCCACCGCGAACGGCCGGAATTCACATCTTGTTGTGAGGCATACGGGGCCGGAGCTTCGACAGTCCGCCGAAGCGAGGCGTCGTTGACGGTCAACCGGCCGTCGTCACGGGCGTTGGGGACTCGGAGCGTCCGGTCAAACATCGGCAATGGGACCAGTTCCTTTGGTTGGGGGCTCTGAGAACGAACCACCAGATCGGGGACGGCGTCCATCGCGGCGAGTTGCTGCTCCTGGCGTGGTTGCGATTGTTGGGGAGCCTCGCCTGCAGCCAAGGTCGCGGGGTCCGTGGACAGGGATGGCCAGCCAGCAACGACCCAGCCCTTCCATTCGGTTTCCAGTTCTTTGATGCTGCCGTAGCCATAATGAGCCTGGAAGGCGCGTTCCCAACCCTGCTGATGGGCATCCTTCAGGAATTTCAGAAACACCTGGCGACCCTGGTCTCCCTTCATCGAGACGAGATAGTGGGTGAGTGCGTAACCCTCGGCGTACAGCGTTAAGACGTCACGCATATCCGAAGGGTACTCCCGAATCTGGAGCAGCTTCGACAAGGGAATTCGACGGGACGTCTCCAGGACTTCATCAAGCAGCAGGACCTGACGGCGTTGTTCCGACTCATGTTCAAACAAGGTGGCCGCCCCTTCGTCCGCCCACCGGGGAACAGGCCGACGAAAGTATGATGCGAAGATCGTGTGGTTCACTTCGTGCGGAACGACGGAGTCCAGGATTCGTTCGAGTGTGCCTTGGACTTCCATGTTCCAGCCGAAGACTTCGCCATGATCAAAGGTGAACGTGGTCGCTCCTCCAGCTCCAATCTGCCCCACTTTGACCTGAATCGGGCAAGGCTTCGACCACGTGGGGAGCGGTTGTCCCAGCCATTGCATCGCCAGATCGCGGCGCCAAAACTCGGCACACTCAGCGACCCTGCGGGCGATCTCCTCCGTCGGCGCCTGGGCAACGAAATTTTCCGTCGCGTGTGAGGCACCGAAAACCGAGGACGAAATGAGAGTCAGCGTGCAGAACAGGCACGCTCGAACCAGTCTTGCATCCATGCGACAGGCGAGGGTTTGAAGGGAGAAATCGGCGGGATTCAGGAAGGTTGCCAGGATAGGCACTGGGAACGGGGAACGGTGAGAAACGCCGCAAGCGGGCATTCCTACCCAACCCCCATTAAGGGATATTCGGACGGGACGTCCGAGGGCAGTGCTTCGCGAGATCCGTGCGTCGCACCGGGAAATCCCCTAAGGCAAACCCCTTGCCAAATGGAATTCTGCGAAGCCTCACCGCTTGGGGGAATCGCTCTAACCTAATTTCCAAGAACAAGTTACACGGTGGTGACAAACTTGAGGAAATCCTCAAGAGCTTTCTCGGGATTGTATGATTTGCAATCGAAATTCGACCTGGGAAATTCCCGATGCAGGAATTACAAAACGAACGGCAGATCGGGCGAGTGGTCCCACCACTCTGATTTGACAGGTTCCCAAAATCGGTCTGCAGGCTCGTTGGCCTGCTCGCAGTCAGTTCAACACCCCGCCATTCCAGGTTGAATGCTGCTCTGAAGCCACCCCAAGGGTTGGAAAGAATCGTCAAGCCAGTAGGCCGTCTTGTGTCGCAGCAGGCGTTTCAAAGCGTCGGCGAACGAACTGGCGACAATCGCATGCGAGTCGGAGTCTCCTACGGTTTCGTGAAAGAGACCGATGACTCGACCATATGTGGTGTGGGAATGATCGATCGCGAGCCAGTTGGCGTCACCGCAGTGGAGGATTTGCCACGAGTGAGCGGATTGCTCAAACAACGAAGAATTCTCCGGGATATAACCAAAGGAACGAGCGTTCTACAGGTCTTTCAGTCGAGCGATGCAGAACCGCCACTCTGAACCTTCGGGACTGGGAAAGTCGGTTCCCTACCCCAGAAAGGCTCCATCGCATTGTTGATAGAAATGCAGCAGGACTTCCGGCACACCCTTCTTTCGAGCAATTGACAGCTCGCTCCGAGTGGCCGGAGGAGACGCATCATGATGGAGTCAAAGTTGCTCGACCTCCAGTTGCGATCTTTCCGGAAAGTGGGGGCTTTTGAATCTGAAGCGTGAGATGGGGGCAATTGGAATCGAAGCCGACTAACCCGAGTTTCACGCAAAACCAATTAGAGTGTCAATCTGTTGCTTGGCAGGGTTGGTTTCCATTGTGGCTCAGGATTCCGGGGATTTCGACTTCCGGACTGGCATACGTCTTGCGGCTTCCAAGAGTCCCGTATGAGCCTGACCGCTGGAAATTTCTCCGTCCCTTTCATGGCAGGGAAGTCAGCGCGGGATGGCTCGCGAAACAAAGGATGCACGGACATGTGGATTTGGAAATCCAGGAATGTGTGACGCATTTTCACACCATGGGATCAGGAACTTTGTTGCCGGAGTTGAAGAGGGGCTCCCTGTGTCAAGAGCTTTAACATCTCTTTTAAGTGTAAGAAATCAACGTGTGCCAAACCGTGTCGTGCGATGGTGACCAGGTGTGACAATACGCCCACTTCGACGGAACAAAAGCGATAAACGCCACTGCAAACATCTCCGAACCTGTTACGAAAGGGGGAAACCCATGTTGCTGCAATCCTTGTTCTTGAATCTGATGCGTGCGGGACGTCTTCGAGCTCGACGCCGGAAGGACGTGAGGAATCGTTGCGAAGCGATGGAAGACCGTGTCATGCTCACGGCCGTCGCTGAAGTCGAATCCAACGATTCGCTCGCCACCGCCCAGTCGCTTGGTGGGGGAACAACCTTTGAGGTCTCCGGGGCGATTTCCTCGTTGACTGATGTCGATTTTTATTCGTTTTCGGCCAGCGCGGGAACGACGATTGAGATTAACGTTCGGGCGCTCAACCCCGGGGATCCGAGTGATGCGCAGTTCGATCCGGTTATTGGTTTGTACGATCCGACTCGGACGCTTGTGGATACAGACGATGATTCTGGAACGGGTGGAACGTGGGCAGCACGCCTGAATTTTGTCGCGACGGTTTCCGGGACGTGGACCATTGCGATCAGCGATTATGACGACTTTGATTTCGATGGCATCGGCGGCAACAATGATGGATTCGGTACCGATACCGGTCCGTATTTCATGGAAGTTCTGTCCGGGCCATCCGGCGGTTTGAACATCGATAATGATCCGTCGGACGTGGAGGTCGTGACAAGTGTTCCCGGCCTGTCCACTTTATTCACTTATCGCAGTCTCGACTCCGATGGCGATTTTGACCTGATCCAGGTTCGCGGACAGGTGATCTCAACACCCAATTTGGATACGGATACGTCGGAACAGGAAGTCGTCGTCGCGGATCCCAGTATCACAGGTTTTCGCCGATTCAGCCTGGATAGTGATGGCGACACGGACCTGATTGTCGTCGGAGGCAATGTGATTGGAGAAGTGGATATCGATGGAGATGGGGAACTCGAGGTCTTTGTGCAAGACTCCAAGCAGACCGCTCAGTATTACAGTTATGGAATCGACAGCGATGGGGATGTCGATCTGGTCTTCGTTCGAGGGGATTATGTGACGGCGGTCGATTCCGATGGAGATGGGGAGTTGGAGGTCTTCGTCCGCGACACGCAAATCACCGGGGCGTATCGCCGGTACAGCCTCGACAGCGATGGCGATTCCGACCTGGTCATTGTGCGGGGTTCCTTCGTCGCTGATGTCGACATCGACGGCGACGGAGAGCAGGAAGTCTTCGTCCAGGACAGCTCCATTCCTACGAACTACTGGAGGTTCAGCCTCGATAGCGACGGGGACTCTGATCTGTTCGTTGTACGTGGAAGTTTTGTCGCGGAGATCGATCTCGACGGGGATGGAGAATTAGAAGTCGTGATTGAGGACAATATGGTTCCCCGACCCTACCGAAGCCTGGGCGTCGACAGCGATGGGGATCTGGATCTCATCCTCGCCCCAGCCGGAGGAGTCGCGTCCGTCGATCTCGATAACGATGGCGAACTGGAAATCGTTCTACAGGATCCCACCATCTCGGGAGCCTATCGGCGATACAGCCTGGATAGTGACGGTGATATGGACCTTGTCATCACCCGGGGGAAACTTGTCGCCACTGTCGATGTGGATGACGATGGGGAATTGGAAATCTTCGTGGAGGATCGAACCATTCCCCCAAATTATTGGCGGTTCAGCCTCGATAGTGACGGAGACTCGGATCTCTTTGTCGTCCGTGGAGGCTTCGTTGGCACCGTCGATTACGATGGCGACAATGAACTCGAAATTGTCGTGGAGAACAGCATGCTGTCCGTGCCCTACTTGCAATATGGAGTCGACAGTGACGGGGACGGCGATTTGATCTTCGTTCGTGGAGGGCTGATCGGAACCGTCGACATCGATGGAGACGGAGAACTGGAAATCCTCACCCGAGATGCATCGATCTCCGGCGCCTATCGACGATACAGCCTTGATAGCGATGGGGATTCCGATCTGGTGATTATTGCCGGGACCAATGTGGGGAGTGCTGATATCGATGGAGATGGAGAACTGGAACACTTTGTCCAAAACTCAACGATTCCGCCGGCCTACTGGCGATTCAGCCTCGATAGTGACGGGGATTCCGATCTGATTGTCACTCGCGGAAGCTTCGTTACGACGATTGATATCGATGGTGACGGCGAACTGGAGATGGTCGTCCAGGATCCCACAATCACCGGCGCCTACCGGCGGTATAGCCTGGATAGCGACGGGGACTCCGATCTGATCGTTGTCCGAGGACCATTGGTCGCCACGACGGACGTCGACGGAGATGGTGAACTGGAATTGTTTGTCCAAGACACCACGATCCCTGCCCGATACTGGCAGTTTAGCCTCGACAGCGACGGAGACCTGGACCTGATCGTGACTCGAGGCTCCTTCCTGGCGACCGCCGATGTCGATGGCGATGGGGAGTTGGAGGTATTTGTTCGGGACACCACCCTGCCTTACCCCGTCGTCCGCTATGGACTTGATA
>JAGQQQ010000175.1 GCA_020426125.1 Planctomycetaceae bacterium | reverse complement strand
CGACAGTTCTTTCCCGCCCGTTCCTTAATGTATGAGGAAGGCCGATGTAAGGTTCTCCCTAGCGTTCATCGATCTTCATCGACTTACATTGGCGGCCGACGTTGCGGCCCGCGCCCTTCTCCGTTGTTGTTACCTCGGTCTCCGCCGCGTCCATTGGAGCCCCGAAACAGCGCACTGCGATCAAGTTCGAACTTTTCTCCGGTCAGTTCCGACCACTGGGTTTTCTGATCCGCGGTGAGAATGGCCATCACGTTTTCTTCTGTCTTGGACTGCAACTCCTGCATCTTTTCCGCCGCTTCGCGGAAGTTGCCGCCCGGACGACGGCTACTGAACATCTCGCGACGAGCGGCCTCCGCATCTTCAAAAGCACTTTCAATCTGAGTCTGCTGTTCCTCGGTCAGCGTCAATGCCTTCGCCACTTCGTTTTCCCGGAGAGCCCGGGCACCCAGGGACTGCCAGGAGATCTGCTGGAGGCGAGTCCACTGGCTTTCGGAGACGGCTTCCCGAACTGCCGCCTCTGCCTCTTTGTTCAGTGCGGTCATTTTCTCCTGCATCTTTTCGCGGGTTGATTCTCGTTCCTCTTCCGACATGTTGCGGAAGTTGCTCACCGCCTCGAACACTTCCCCCATCTGATTTCGATGTTTCTCAGAGGCCTCATTCAGTTTCGCCAGTGTGTCGCCTTCGGCTCCAATTTCTTTCTGGACCTGCTCCAGGCCAACAAGCACTGCGATATTGATCTGGCCACGGCCAAAGCCCGGTCCTCTTCCGCCTCCCGGACGCTGAGCTTCCGCCAGCGGAGACATCGCCATCAGACACAGGGCAGCAAGCACTATTCGATGCGAACGTTTCATCTTTGGTCATCCCCAAAAGACATGAATGGAATCGGGAAAATACGTCAGAAGATCTCCTTCGGACGCGTTTCCTTTCCCATGAAACCCCGGGGGAAACACAAAGTATCGCGACGTGTTCCAGGGTGGGATCGATGTTACCCGCGGCGGATCGAATCCATCGGCGACATCCTCGCCGCCACCCATGCGGGGTAGAGTCCCCCGAATATTCCGAGCGCTGCACTGAAGAGAATTCCAAACAGAATCAGCTCCGGTCCGGCGTATAATTGCAGTCGGTCCGCCCATTTCCAATTGACGATTCGGATGGCAATTAATCCAATTCCGACTCCGACTGTCCCCCCGCAGATCCCGAGTAGACCACTCTCCCAGGCCATCAACTGGATTATGTGTCCACGAGACCATCCGTTGGCCCGAAGGATTCCAAACTCAGTTGTGCGTTCTGTCACGCTCATCATCATCGTGTTGACAATGCTTAGCACCGCGATTGCCAGCCCGATGGCGGTAATCATCGAGAGAAACAGATTGAGGTCTCCACTGAATTCTTCAAAACGCTCTGACCAGTCCTCCGCCATTCGGACCTCGACGGTGCTTTCGTCTCCTGGTTCAGTCGGCCTCAATTGGGGAAGATTCTGAGGCGTGCTCCCAGCGTTCAGGCGATTCATCGCTCCACTTGCTAACGACATGAACCACGACAATGGCGACTGCGTTGACGACAGGTCCCGGTCTCGAAATCGATCTTCGATCGCCGCTTTGAGTGCTCGCTTTTCGACGGTCCCGTCTGGCTCAACATAAAACGAACTGACCGATTCCGAAGACACTCGCGCCGCAGCGCGGACGGTTTCAAGGTCCATGACGACGTTCACGTCCAGCATCATGGAACCGGTCTGATAGATTCCGACGATTTCAAAGTCAAAGCCATTCACTGAGAGCGTGTCGCCGACTCCCTTGTCAAACTCCTCCGCGATGGTCTTGCTCACCACGCAGTGATCTGAGCCGCGATCATCGAGTCTCAGAAAGCGGCCTTGGATCACGTTCTCTCGATAAACATCCCGGGATAGTTTCTCGCGAGGTTCGAGGTCGAGGCCGGCCAGAAATCGAGGGGGGTTTATGATGGTCTTGCCGTCAATCACGTTCGCACGGGACAAGACCTCCGAATCGACCACCGCCACCCCCGGGATGTCGCGAATCTCTTCGGCCCAGGCCGCTGGCAATGTCGAGAAGATGGGGATCGGAGCGCCGTGTTGTTGGACAAGCAACCCGGGAATCTGTTCGAAGGTCCGTGTCACCATCCGATCGATCCCCCCGGCGATGGCGAACAGGCCGACCATCCCAGCAATGGCAATCGCCAGTCCCAACAGCGACAAGACCGACCTGAGCGGACGGCTCAACAGATTGCCGAGAGCGAATCGAAACATTGCGAACCAGAGAGTTTCAACGCGGGGACGGGAGAGACTGCCGTATTCTTGCGGGTTGAGAAGCCGCTGGCGAGTCTGTTTCCTGGGGCTTTGTGATGCGCCCCAGCTCAGTCGGATTGGGCGGAAAGAATTGGATCTCCATCAATGTTGATTGAAATGACATAAGGGGCGATGCTCGCAAGCGTGAGATTTCTGTTAGAATCCAGCCCGGGTCAAATCCGCCCGAAATGATTCCCCTTTGAAAGGCATTCCATGACGCTGAAGTCCTTTTCCCGGTTACTCGTATCTCTAATGGCCACAGGTCTGATCTTCGCGGCGACGGCTGTCCTCGCGGGCGAACACACCAAGGATTCGCTTAAACAGGTCAAAGAAAATCTGGAAGCGGACAAGGCGATGTTAATCGACGTCCGCGAGCAGGATGAATGGGACTCCGGGCATGTGCAAGGGGCCACGTTCCTTCCGCTCAGTGACTTGAATGGCAAACTCACAGAAAAACAGCAAAAGAAGATTAGCAAGGAGAAGATCCTTTACTTGCATTGCCGCAGCGGCGGCCGATGTCTGATCGCTGGGGAAATCCTTGCGAAGCAGGGTTATCAGGTCCGTTGTCTGAAGCCGGGTTATCAAGATCTGATCTCCGCCGGATTCGAGAAGGCGAAGGATTAATTTCGGATGTCGGGCGTCTCCCCATGTCGCAGGGCGCCACGATGGAAGTGCGGAGAAGTGATGTCAAAATGGCGCCTCCTGGATTCGATCAAGACATTTCCATTTGAGAGTCTTTCACAGAGTCCGGGGGAGAAATGATTTCCTAATGAACGACATCCCAGCGGTTGTCGAGGCAATCTATGTTTCCGATTCTCGACGGGTCTTCGCGTCGTTAGTCAGATTGCTCGGCGACTTCGATCTTGCCGAAGAAGCACTGCATGAGGCGTTCGCCATGGCGCTGACTCAGTGGCCGGAACAGGGGGTTCCTGACAACCCCATTGCGTGGCTCGTCTCGACGGGGCGATTTCAAGCGATTGATTTGCTCCGTCGACGGGGACGATTCAACCAGGCGCTGCCACGGTTGGTCGAGCGTCGAGAAGAGGTTGACCGAGGGAATTCTCGAAAGGGAAATTTGGAGATCGAGGACGATCAGCTGCGCCTAATCTTTACTTGCTGTCATCCCGCCATGGATTCGATCGTCCAGATTCCCTTGACACTTCGCGAAGTCTGCGGAATGTCGACGGAGGAAATCGCTCGCGCATTCCTCGTCACACCCAAGGCGATGGCCCAGCGCTTGGTTCGGGGAAAAGCAAAGATTCGTGATGCAGGCATTCCCATTGCGTTGCCTTCAGCGGACCAGTTCCCCGATCGTTTGGCGTCGGTTCTACGGACGATTTACCTGATCTTCAACGAAGGATACTCCGCTTCCTCGGGAGTGGAACTGATCCGTCGGGAATTGACGAGCGAAGCCATTCGCCTGGGACGACTGCTGTTGGATCTGCTTCCCGACCCAGAAGTGCTCGGGCTGCTCGCATTGCTCCTCCTTCAGGAGTCCCGGCGGCAGGCGAGAACAACTGAATCCGGAGACTTGGTTCTCCTCGAGGACCAGGACCGATCGCTTTGGGATCGTCAGTTGATTCAAGAAGGCGAGGATTTGATCGAGCGGGCACTCTCGACCCGCCGTTTCGGCAGCTACACCTTACAGGCCGCGATTGCTGCCGTTCATGCGGACGCCAGCCATCCGGAGAAGACGGACTGGAGACAGATTGTGGCCTTGTACGACGCCTTACTCGTCCTTGAGCCGTCGCCTGTCATTGAACTGAACCAGGCTGTCGCGGTCGCGATGCGGGACGGCCCTGAAGCCGGATTGCCGAAGATTGAAAAGCTGATCGCTCAGGGAGGTTTAAGGGCGTACCATCTGGCCCATGCGGCGAAAGCGGATCTCCTGCGACGGCTGCACCGGTATGACGAAGCGAGGCGGGCCTATTCCGAGGCGTTGTCGCTCACCAGTCAAACACCAGAAATTCGGTTTCTCACCATGCGGCTTCAGCAGTTGCCCACTTCCGTTGAGACGACCTAAGGTTCCAGCCGCACGGAATTCCATTCGCCGAAAAAGCAGATCGGCAACGGATTTGGGAAAAGTTTCAAAACGTTCCGTAATCGGTGTCGATTCTTCCCGTTCCCATTCGACCCAAGGCAGCCGAAAAAAGAACACCCAGGAGCACGGGATGCCCACAAAGAAAATCCGCACCTGTCTTTGGTTTGACAGACAAGCCGAAGAAGCCGCCCGGTTCTATGTATCACTCTTTCCGGATGCTGCGATCGAAAAAATCGTTCCGAGTCCGGATGGAACGCCCCTTCTCGTCGAATTCCAAATTCGGGGAACGTTCCTGATCGCGCTGAACGGCGGACCGCACTTTCAATTGAATGAAGCGGTCTCTTTGTCCGTTGATTGCGAGACCCAGAGCGAGATCGACGAACTCTGGGAGAGGCTTTGCGAGGGGGGAGCTCCCAGCCAGTGTGGCTGGCTCACGGACCGCTTCGGGCTTTCCTGGCAGATCGTGCCCTCCATCTTGCCGTCTTTGATGTCGGACCCAAGGCGAGCGGAAAAGATCATGGCAGTGATGATGCCGATGAAAAAGTTAGACATCGGGAAGATTCGGGCCGCCGCAGAAAGCGTATGAACTCTTCAAGCAGGTGGAAGAAACTCCGACTAACGTTCGAGGATTTGGAGGAAAGAAACATTATGAAGTACATGTTACTGATCTACGGGGCAGAGAACTGCTGGACAGAACCGGAACGGGAGTCCTGTATGCGGGAATCGATGCGAATCTGCGAAGAACTAGCGGATCGGGGCCAATATCTGGCCTCTGCCCCGCTGCATTCCGTCATGACGGCCACAAGTCTGCAGGTTCGTGATGGAAAACGAATCATTACCGACGGACCGTTTGCCGAGACGACGGAGCAACTCGGGGGGTACTATGTCATCGACGTCGCAAATCTCGAGGAGGCGATCGAAATCGCCGGCCGCCTTCCTCCCGCGACAAAAGGAACGGTCGAGATTCGGCCGATTTTCGATGTGTCCCCTCTGGTTGATACGGATCCTCGCGATATCGTCACGCGCCGGGATCTCCCTTTTTCTTGCGAGACGGTCTTTGCGGCATTGGAAAAACCCGAGCGTCTGGCACGGTGGTGGGGGCCTGAGGGCTTTACGAACACCGTTGAAGAGTTCTGTTTCCAGCCAGGTGGGGAGTGGAAGTTCGTGATGCACGGACCCGATGGCACCGACTATGACAATTTGATCCGGTTTGAGGAAATCGACGCCCCCACGAGGATCGTGTTCGAACATATTTCCCCTCCGCGTTTTCGAACCACGATCGAGTTGGTTCCACTCTCAAAGAATACGACTCACTTTTACTGGGTGATGCGGTTTGAGAATGCCCACACGCGCGATGGCCTTGCTGAAGTCTGTATTCCGGCCAACGAACAAAACCTGGATCGACTGACGCGGGAGTTATCTTTCAGCGAGGGATGAACGACTCGGCGAGGGAGTTTTGTTTTCGTTGATGGCCCCATCCTCGTTTACCGTGAAAGGCACGACTGATGGCAGAATTGTCACCATATCTCTATTTTTCCGGCCGTTGTGAAGAGGCGATTCGTTTCTACGAAAAGTCCGTTGGGGCCGAACCGGGCATGTTGATGAGGTTCCGAGAGAGTCCGGATCCTGTCCCTGAGGAACTCCTTCCGCCAGATTTCGGGGACAAGGTGATGCACGCTGAAATCCAGATCAAAGGCCGCGTGCTCCTTCTGTCCGATGGTTGCAATGACCAACCTCAGTTCTCGGGATTCAGCCTGGCGTTCCGTGTCGACTCGAAGGAGGAAGCACAAGAACTCTTCAACGGACTCGCCGATGGGGGGGAGGTCACCATCCCCTTGGGACCGACGTTCTGGTCCCCGTGTTACGGGATGTGCACCGACCGGTTTGGCATAAGTTGGATGGTCATGGTTTCTGGTACACCAGAAGAAGGGAATTAGACCGAGCGAGGAATTTCTCTCGGACGCGGGACCTCCCAAAAATTCCGAACCGGGGACATGTTCAGGGTGCGTTTTGTCCGAATTCGCGAGGGAAATGGGTATGGATTCGATGGAATCAAGATGACATTCACATTTCCCACTGATCTGCCGTTTATCCCACGAGTTGAGAATGAGACATTGAAGTCGCATCGGCGCGTCTGGATGGGTTGTTTCTGGAAGATTTGATGTCGACTTCCGATTTGAGTACACTTCATCCCTTGCTCCTCGTTCGGGTGGGGGAGTTACGCCCATAACACGCTGGAAACCGATGCAGAATCAAGAGTTTGTGACCATATTGCGGGATGCCCCCTCGTTGAGTTCGGAAGAGATGCGCAATCTCCTCACTGCGGCGGCGGGAGCAAACGCTTCCGAATTCCGCAGAGCCGTGGAAGACATTGAACAGCAGTCGGGGGACAATCCCTCGTTTAAGGTTCGCGCTGGAATTGGGCAGTTCTTCCTCGGGCAGCCTCATCGTGCCATCGAAAATCTGGAAGGTTGCAAGGACGGCATTGGGCATTTCTATCTGGCACATGCGTATTACACGCTGGGCCAGTTTGAGAAAGCCGAAAAGGAATTTGAGGCGGCGGCGACAGCTGGTTATCAAGCGACGGAATCGACGCTACGACGGGCGGGATGCCTTCGAAAACAAGGCAAACTTGACGAGGCGGAAAAGGCGATTCGAAGTACGGGGGGAGATGGAGCCCGACTCGCGGAGTATTCCTATCAGATGGGTTGCATCCTCGCGGATCGGGGAGACACATTTGGCGCCATCGAATATTTTGAACGATCTGTCGACATGGATCCGCATCATCAGCGGGCCTTGTTTGCGTTGGCGGTTCAAAACAGCCGCCATGGAGATGACGAAGAGGCCATTCAGCTTTATGAGCGATGCCTGTCTCGGCCTCCATTTTATCTGGGCGCGCTGCTCAATCTCGGGCTTCTCTACGAGGACAAAGAAAACTATCTCTCCGCACAATATTGTTTCGAAAGAGTTCTGAAGTACGACCCGAACAACGAGCGGGCGCTGCTGTACCTCAAGGACATTGAGGCCACCAGTGACATGTACTACGACGAGGAGTCTGTTAAACAACAGCAGAAGATGGAGCAGTTGCTCAATCGGCCCGTCACCGACTTCGAACTCTCCGTTCGGAGTCGAAACTGCCTTGCGACCATGGGGATCGACACGCTTGGCGACCTGACCGAGATCAGTGAGCAGGAACTCTTGTCCGGGAAGAATTTTGGCGAGACCTCGTTGGTGGAAGTTCGGGAATTGATGCGGACTCATGGTTTGACCATTGGCCAATACCTTCACGAAAAACAGCGTGAGCCGAACGTCGAGTTCCGTGATCTGTCCCCAGAGGAACAGGCCAAGCTCGCTTTGCCCGTTTCGGAGCTCAATCTCTCCGTTCGGAGTCGGAAATGTATGAACCGTCTGGGAATCGCGACTTTGGGTGAACTGGTGAACCGCACGCCCGATGAGCTTCTCTCCGCGAAGAACTTCGGTGTGACATCACTGAATGAGATTCGCGATCGGCTTGGCGATCACGGCCTTAAGCTTCGCAATGACTGATTCCGGCCACCCAGACGGGGATCTGAGACAGTGCGGATGGGACGGGGCGTCGGGATCCCGAACGTCGTGCGTCAACATTCGTGCGGTCTGTCTTCCCGGAGTGGGCACCTGAACCGGAAGATCAGACAGTGGGATCGTGTCCCCCCTTTAATCGAATGTTATGAGTCCGCGCGGGTGGCCGTCGAGGCCCCATGCTTTGTCAATCTCGCACCCCAGGTGCGTCAAGGCTGTCGCGGCGACATCAACGACGTACGTTTCCTCCTGAAGGACACCTTTTCGGGCCGAAGGGCCGGAAACAATCAAAAATGTCGTCCGAATTTCTGGGACGTTATGGCCACCGGAATGTCCCGTCCCTTGTCCGCCATGGTCGGTTGAGATGACAACCAGCCAGTTCTCCTTCGGGGAGTTTGGTCTGGCTCGCAGCGCTGACAGCAATTGGCCGACCCGCTGATCCACGGTTTCGATGGATCGGATGTATTCGGGGACGGAAGGGTGAAACCCGTATCTGTGGCCCGTTTCGTCGATCGCTCCGAAGTAAACCATCACGGCGTGGGGATTCTCTTCTGAAAGGAATCGAACCGCCTCATGGCAAACGCGTTGATCGTTGACTGTGTACTCGTCCGCTCCGTGGGATTCAAAAACCTCACGAACATCTGCGTCGCTGACGATATGGTCATCAATGGGTTTCCAGTCGACGAATGACCCCGTGTGCGCCTTGGGAAAACACTGTTTGAGCCGGGTAAAGAAGTGAGGGTAGGCCTCGTAGTTTTTTCCCTGGAAAGAATTGTCGTTGACACCATGTTTGTCGGCCCAGACTCCGGTTAGAAAACTTGACCAACCCGGTCCGCTGACCGTGTCGTTTTTCTGGTAACGCTCGCCAAGAATCTGAGTGGTTTCCGCGTAGGCTCCAGCCTGTATCAGAGCGTCGAAATTGGGCGTATTCGCCTTTGTGAGGCAATCGGGGCGTGTGCCATCGACACCAATCACGAGCACGTGGTTGTTCGGCACATCTCCTGCCCAAACTGGACATACCAAGGCTGACAGAACGGACACGATCAGGACGCGAATCTTCTGGGACGTGCGGGGGGCCATTTCCGGACTTTCTGCTGGAAAGGGGACGAATCAACTCTGATGTTCGCGAAATTCGGCGCGGGCAACAACGGTGGGAATCCCTTCCACGAAGGTCTCGTTACCGTTGATAGAGTCCGAGTTGCTCTGTTCCGCGTAATCGCTGATCGTTCCGGGGACGCAGCAGATGGGCGCGCCCCATCAGGAGAGCAAACGCGACTCCCGCGGCAAACCCGCCGATGTGAGCCCACCAGGCGACTCCCGAAGCTGTCCCGGCCCCCATCATCGCTCCATTCACGAACTGAATCAGAAACCAGATCCCCAAAAACAGAGGCGCTGGCAGTACGAGGATCTGGATAAACACAAAGATGGGCACGAGGGTCTGGACATGGGCCTTCGGATACCAAATGAAATAGGCCCCCATCACCCCCGCGATCGCTCCACTCGCACCAATGGTTGGCACGGGCGACGACGGGTCGCTGATGTAGTGAACGACGCTTGCCGCAACGCCGCATGTGAGATAGAAGAGGGCATACCCCAAGTGCCCAAAGCGATCCTCGACGTTATCCCCAAAGATGTAGAGAAACCACATGTTTCCGAGGATGTGCAGCCAGCTGCCGTGGAGAAACACGCACGTCAACATCGTCAACACCGGAGGCACGGCAGGTGGAACCGCCTCTCGAGTGATGGTCCGGAATTCGATTCCTCGGGGAGTTCGCTGCTGTTCCATCGCGACAGGAATCTCAACTGGCGAATCGGGACTCTGAATCCGAGCAGGGATCATCCCATAGCGTTCGACCATTCCCGGCAAGTTTGGGTCTTCCTGAACCTGCTGGAGAAAAACCAGACCACAGATCCCAATTACAATCCAATTGACAAGCGGTGTCGTGCGTGAGGGGATGTTGTCTCGCAGTGGAATCATCAGTCAGCCAGTTGAGGGAATCAGGTTTGATCCGCAAGTCTACCGCCTGAAAAGGCATTCGTCATGGCTTCCATTCGAGACTGTGTGTCGTCGTTGATTCGTGGGAGTTCGGCTGTTCGATGTGAGGATGAATTTTGAACTGTTTCCCAAGGTGGCGACGCAATTGACCTTGTAGAGTGGTTTTGGCGGTCGCCCCGATTTCGCTCCCGAAGCGCCGAAGGTCAGCGACGATACCCTGAAACAAGTCGATTGGTGGAAATTTGCTCGCGATTTGTTCCGATGACAGGTAAGATCAAGGGCGGTCGATGAGTCCAAGAAGGAAAGTGCTCCTGACTCACTTGAATCCTCGGCCTGTTTTCTCCCTCCGTTTCAAGACTGCCATTCCTGATGTTCGATCACTTCCCCCTCACCAAAACAAAGTCATCGAAACCTTCCGCCTGTGCTGGCCCGATGGACCGGACAGGGCTCTCTCGGCGATCGTTTCTTTCGATGGGAATGCTGGGGGTCGGCGGAATCACGATGGCCGACATGCTACGGATGCGTGCTGAAGCTGGACAGTCGACCGATCCCGAGACTTCAGTCATTTTTATTTGGCTGCCCGGTGGTCCGCCGCACATGGAAACTTACGACATGAAGCCGGAGGCTCCGTCGGACTATCGGGGGGATTTTCGTCCCATACCAACGAATCTGCCGGGGCTGGATGTCTGCGAGTTGCTGCCAATGCACGCTCAGTGCGCGGACAAATATTCGATTATTCGATCCGTCGCGCACAAGTTTGCCGACCATGGCGGTGGCCACAAACGGTTTCTCACGGGACGCGATCCCAAGGAGCCGACTGGATTCGTCAACGATTATCCGGCGGTCGGGTCGATCGTGGCAAAGTGCCGGGAGCACGTGAACAACGGCCTTCCCAACTACATCTCCGGAACCCACCCCGGCCGGGCGGGAGTGGATGTGTACTCGTTTGGAGCGGCGTATCTGGGGCCATCTTACGTCCCGTTTAATGTCCCCGGCGACCCGAGCGACCCGAAGTTCTCCGTGCAGAATATCACGCTGGAAAACCGCCTGGCGGACCGTCTCGGTGATCGGATGACCTTGCTGCAAGGCTTCGACCACATGCGACACGAGATTGACAAGTCGGGCCTGATGTCGGCGATGGACCACTTCCAGTCCCGCGCGGTTTCGCTGTTGACGAGCGACAAAGCCCGCAATGCGTTCGATCTCTCGCAAGAGCCGGATCATGTTCGAGATCGATTCGGTCACCATGCCTGGGGACAACGCGCGCTCTTGGCCCGACGGTTGGTCGAGGCGGGTTGCAGTTTCGTGACGATGGTGATGGAGAATCCTTATCAGTCTGGGATCACCATGCCGAAATACGGCACTTACAACTGGGACTCCCATGCGGTGAATTGCCACCTCTTCGACGATGCGAGAATTCGCTTCCCAGTCTACGATCGGTCCGTCACAGCACTGGTGGAAGATCTGCACGCCCGAGGGCTGGATAAGAAGGTGCTGCTTGTGGTCACCGGCGAATTCGGACGAACCCCCAAGGTGAACTCGCAGACCGGGACGCAGACCGGCGTGATGCAGCCTGGTCGCGATCATTGGCCGAATGCCATGTCGATTCTCGTTTCCGGCGGAGGGCTCAAGATGGGCCAGGTGATCGGTTCCACGACTTCCAAAGGGGAAGAACCCAAGGAGCGGGAACTGACTCCCAATGACCTTTGGGCCACGGTCTATCGCCATCTGGGAATTGACTCTACCCAGGCCTTTGTGGATCACAGCGGGCGACCGATGCCGATTCTTCCGGATGGGGCTCCGATCACGGAACTGATTTGACATTTCCACTCGCCACGGTCTCGCATCAATCCTGACATTCTCTGTCAAGGGAGATTCAGGGGCAAACTGGGGAAATTCTTTTCTCATCGGAAGTGATTGATTTTTTTCGAGTATTGAACCTGACAGTTTTGTAAAATCCAGATTCAATTACCGATGAAAACCTTTTCCAGAACGGGAGGTTCTCTCCCCTGTTCGTCGGTGCTCCTACAGCAGTTGAGGTTCCTCGAATGACAACTTCATCCGTCCTTGCGCGCGACATCATGATTTCCGGTCGGAGCGTGATTACCATCACACCCGATCAAGACGTATTTGAAGTCATCAATCTGCTCGTTCGTAACAAAATCTCCGGTGCGCCTGTCGTCGACAAGTCCGGGAAGTATCTCGGCATCTTCTCCGAACGATCTTGTATCAGCCTGATGTTGGATGCCGCCCAGCGCGGCACCCCGACAAACCGAATCGAACCCTTTATCGATACGGAGGCCATCACAATCACCCCTGATACCGATCTCTGGACCATTGCTCAGATTCTGATGAACACAGCCTACCGCCGTCTGCCGGTCATTAAACAGGGAAAAGTGATTGGCTTGGTGAGTCGCCGCGATGTTCTCAAAGCTGCCAACAAACTCCTCGATCCACAAAAGCCCCACGAGTCGGGAATCTTGTACGTGAGCGCGATTCGAGAGAAGTCTGAAGCGCCCGTCGCCTGATCCCATGTCACCGTGTCTCAGGGGATGCCCGACCAATCGGGATCCTGCGTCGTGGAAACGGCCCTCTCCCCGATCGCGGATGCGTGAGTTCGTTGTCTTTGTCCGTGTTGGGGGGCCGTCCGAGTTACAAGTGATAACTGTTTCAGGGAAGGAAACAGCGATGCGATGGTCTCGTCAGGGAGAAACCCTGATCGTGCATACTCCTGCCAAACTCAATCTCTTCTTAAGAGTGTTGGGACGTCGCGACGACGGCTACCACGACCTTGAGACGTTGATGGTCTCGATCCGGCGGTATGACACGCTTCAATTCGAACCGACTGTCGAGTCGGACGTGTCGCTCGTGTGTCATTCGACCAAACCAGGAGTCACGGGTTCGTCATTGCCCTTGGACCAGTCGAATCTCGTCCTGAAGGCCGCTCATGCCTTGAAAGACCACACGGGGTCCCCACGCGGTGCGGCGATTCAACTGGTGAAACGGATCCCCAGCGAAGCAGGACTCGGGGGAGGATCCAGCGACGCGGCCGCGACGCTCTTGGGACTCAATGAGTTGTGGGAATTGAATTTGCCTTCCGCAGAACTGCACGCTCTCGCGGCGAGCTTAGGAAGCGATGTGAATTTCTTTCTGCATTCGTGTGTGGCCGCGGTTTGCCGAGGGCGGGGAGAACGGACAAATCCGGTGCCGGTCCGGCACCCGTTGCACTTCGTTGTCGCCAAGCCCCAAACCGGGCTTTCGACCGGAAGAGTGTTTCAAAATCTGTTGATCGATGAGTCTGATTCCCGAATCTCGTTGGATCAGTCCATGTCCCGATTCTGTGCGGGGACGCTGGCTCAGATCGGACAGGGAATGGAAAACGATTTAGAGCCCCCCAGCCGGGAACTCAACGAGGATGTCGCTGATTTGCTGGAGCAGTTGAGATCTTCGGAATCGCCGGGCGCCGCGATGTCCGGGAGTGGATCCGCCTGTTTCGCAGTTTGTCACTCCGCCCGGCACGCACAAGCCGTCGCGAAGCGGTTTACCGGAAGAAGATGGGGGGATGTGTTCCCGGTTTCGTCTGGGATTTAGCAGAAAGGGCCCCCGCTGATCGATTCAGCCTATGCCAGGGAGGACTGTCATGGAAATCACCGAAGTTCGAATCAAACTCATGGACGGGACTCAGGACCGTTTGTTGGGGTTTTGTTCCATCACGATTGATGGAGCATTCGTCATTCGGGACTTGAAAATCATCCACGGAGCCCGGGGACCGTTTGTGGCCATGCCCAGCCGCAAATTGATGGACCGTTGCCCCGACTGCGGAGCAAAAAACCAATTGCGAGCCGCATACTGTTCCCAATGCGGCGTCGCCCTGGGAAGCAATCGGTCGGTCAAACTTCCGGATGGCCGCGCCAAACTGTATGCCGACATTGCCCATCCGATCAATAACGATTGCCGGGAACTGATTCAGCGATGCGTCATGGAGGCCTACGAACAGGAGCGGGAACTGGCCAAGGACCCCGATTACATCTGTCGGTATGAAGAGTTCGACAGCGGTGATGATCTGGACCACCATGACTCTTGGCCGGAATCTCCCGGTTATGATCGAGCTTCGACCGAGGGCCCCGTCAGCGCCCACCGAATCGACGGGCTGCAGCAAAGCCATCCGCACACGGCGGGTGCCGGTACGCGATCTCACCAGTCCGTCGCATTTCGGCAAGAGGATTTCGGGGCCGGGCTATTTTAGATCGCTCCAACCGGAAAACCGTTGTTTGGCGTCGCTTCGTCAGATGGAAATGAGGGGCCGTTCTGGCCCATCTTGTCAATCGAAGTCCCTGGGGAAAGCAGTGAGGAGTCGGTCTCCCCCGGACGGGGGGCTGACACCCTGACGACCAGTTTCGTTTTTTCGAAACCGCAACGAGACAGCTCTCCGAAGCTTGCTTCGGAGGCTGCCGTCGAGAGCCTGCGGAATGGGACGCGCCCCGGTCTACCCGGAGGCGCGGCCGAGGTTTGAACGGACGGCGATCAAATCACGCCGCCGTGTGTCCGGTAGGGGGTCGCCACATCGGGCATGTCGAGACCCCAAATTCGGTCCCAGATCTCCGGGATGTGTCGATAGTTTTCGGACTGGTAAATCAACTGCCGGACACGCTCATCGGGGGACGCATGCCAAATGGGCACAATACATCCCGACTGAGCCGTGAGCGTGGCTGCCAGTGCGATGGTAAGACACAACTTCCGCATCGGTTTCCTCCATGAATCCGAGACGGCATCAACTCGACCGGACTCGGGATGCCGACTGCCCGGCGGGCGAAGTTGCCCACAAGACAGAGTTTGTGACACAGGCTCGATTGTCTTCAGTTCTTTCGGCAATCGACCAGGTCACCGGAGGCTTCCCTTGGGAAGGCGTTGATCTGGCGGACTGCTTGACTATCCCGATCGTTGATCGGTTCCCGCCTGAAAGGGGGACGGGGAATTTTGAATCGGGGGAACCGGTGGAGACGGGGTAGGGCTGGCCGGGGTTTGTGGTGTCACCGTCGGGGAGTTGTGAGAGGCGGACGGGGGCGACTGGCTGGCCGCCGCTTTGGCCTGACTCTCCTGTTCGAGCTGCAACACCCGTTCTTCCATTTCCTTGCCGGGCTTGAATGTCACCACGAATTTTTCGGGCACATCCACCCGTTCACCGGAGCGGGGGTTGCGGGCCTTACGGGCCGCTCGCTTTTTCACTTCAAAGACACCAAA
>JAGQQQ010000174.1 GCA_020426125.1 Planctomycetaceae bacterium | reverse complement strand
AAGACCCGTCCCGAAATGGTAGTGCCACAGCCGATTGACGATGACGCGTGCGAATAAGGGATTGTGCTCCGAGGTCATCCACTCCGCGAGCTTTCTCCTTCGGTCCTCCTCCTTGGCATCCGGAGTCAATTCAAAGTCTGGCGAGAGGCCCTGGATCGAGGCGATGCCCATCGGTTGGACAACCTCAACGGGGGAGCCGGGATTTCCTCGCAACAGGACATGCGTCGCTTCCGGCGGACGAGGCGTCACCGCGTACACGCGGCGGTTCTCCAGCGATCGGATCTGGTCAATGAGCGTCTTGACCTGGGTCTCCCATTGTTCCAGTTTCGAAGTTTGCTCGGGCGTCATCTTGGTCAGCAAGTGGGCGCGTGAGAGAATTCCAAACTGGCTGGACGACGCGGCAATTTCCGCGGCGGACAAGGCCCGGTCGTAGAGTTGAGCCTGTTCGATTCGGCCAGCGAGCAGGCGATTCCCTCCGGCGGCGGTGCCGTGCCGAAGGCCAAACAGCACTTGCGATTGTCCTGGCGAATACGTCTCGGCCCCTGAGCTTTGATAAGGGCGACCATACGGTTCGCCATTTCGATAGGCGTGAATTGTCCCGTCCTCGTCGTAAACGATGGCAACATGCACGAGAGTCTTGTCGGCCTGTTCTTCCTTCGGTCCATGAAACGGCTGCGAACGGACGAACCCGTTGCTGCCGGCCATCCATTGCTGGGGTTCCCGTTCCCCGAAGACAATCGCGTCGAAAACGTTGCCATCGGTGGTTTGCACGGAGATGACTCCGCCACCCCGCTGAGTGAGACTGTCGAGTTGAACCCACGCTTCCAACGTCTTGGCTTGGATAGAGGTTTCGAGAGGGGAGGTCGAGACGTAGGCGTTGGTACCGTTCAAAAGAAGCTGACCGTCAACGATCTCCGCGGCGCCGTGGGCGGTGCCGTGGTGTTGTCCAATCTCGTCGTTGAACCCGGTTTCAAACGTCCACCGAGCAATCGGTCGTGGCACGTCATCGGCGGAAAGGTTCGATTCCCGCTCGTTGAGGATCTGTTCCCGGATCGGTGCGAGCAGGCTATCGATCTCGTGTTGGACATTCGCTAACTGATCCCTGGCGGATTGCAAACTTTGACGGTCTTCTTTCGTTTGGTAGGGACGTTCTCCGGCGCGGACCCCGGCGAGTGCGGCGGCAATCTGATAATACTCGGTCTGCGAGATGGGATCGAACTTGTGGTCATGACAACGAGCACAATTGACCGTCAGCCCCAGGAATGTCTGACAAACCGTGCCGATGTAATCTTCCATCTCATCTTGACGGACGACTGCACGCATGGCCGCCGACTGCTGGCTTTGCCCGACTTCGTCATACGGTCCCGCCACCAGAAATCCGGTGGCGACGATCGACTCCGATTCCCCGGGCTGCAGGACATCGCCGGCGATTTGCTTCGTGGCGAACTCATCATACGGCATGTCCGCGTTCAAAGCCTGAATGACCCAATCCCGATACGGCCAAGCATTCTCGCGGAGTTTGTCTCGTTCAAATCCCTGGCTTTCGCCAAAGCGGGCTAAGTCGAGCCAGTGCCTCGCCCAGCGTTCGCCGTAATGAGGGGAGTCTAAAAGGCGATCAACGAGCCGTTGGTAGGCATCTGGCGATGGGTCGGACGAGAAGGTCTTGACCTCGTCGGGGGTGGGCGGTAAGCCGGTCAGGCTGAACGAGAGCCGTCGAATCAGTGTTCGCCGGTCGGCTGGCGGCGAGGGAGCGAGTCCGTGTTCCACAAGCTTTCGCTGAACGAAGGCGTCTACGGGATGTTGCTTTTCCGTTGTTCGCGGAGGAACGGGATCACTGAGCCGTTGCAGTGACCACCAGTCGTAACCCGCACGTTTTCCTGTCGAGTAGGCAAAGGGATCGATTCGCTCGCCGTCCCAAGGAGCTCCTTGTTCAATCCACGACCTGATCGACTGTTTTTCGTCGACGGTCAGTGGGTGCTTGGGAGGCATTTCGTCGGCAGAGATGCGATCCCAGAGCAGACTCTCCGCCAATTTGCCGGGTACGATGACGGTCCCAGAGTCGCCTCCAGAGAACGCTGCCGTTTTTAATGAAAGGTCCAGGCCCCCTTCCCGCTCGCGCGAGTTATGGCAATCCAGACACTTCTCCGCGAGGAGAGGGCCAATCTTTCGTTCAAAGTTGCCATCGGCCCCCATCGCCCCGGCAGTCAGAATCAACAGGGAACTCGCCAAAAATGTCGGTTTCATCACCATTCCGAATCTGTGGATTCTCTCGACAAGTCTCAGTGGAGAGTGTAACCAAACTGGGGAGGAGAGTTCAGCGAACTTTGATGGTTCCGTCGATTCTGACTCCGTTTTTGTTGAGATGAGGGCCGTATCGCCGCCAGAAAACTCGAATCGGGGGCGCGATCCCACTTGGCCGCGAATTTGGGCAAGAATTGCTGATGTCCCTTGGTCGGGGGAACTGATACCATTTCTTGAGCCGACGAGAATTCGTCGGAGGGGATTTCCGTGCGCCGCCCCCCCCTTCCTTCATCCCTGATCCCCATTCTCTTGTTGAGTCTCGCCCCACGATCATGCAGCCGATGCGGTTTCATCCTCTGGTGAAGCGCGCCCTTTGGGGCGGACGCCGTCTGCATACGCTGTTGGGAAAACCCATCGGTAGTGAGAACGACTATGCCGAGTCCTGGGAGATTGCGGACCTTCCGGGAAATGTTTCCCGAGTCCTGGGAGGCGAACACGAGGGGCGTACGCTCCATGATCTCGTGAGAGAATTTCCAACGGAATTGATGGGACGCCACGCTTCACTTGAGCGTTTTCCGCTGCTGGTGAAGTTTCTCGATGCTCAAATCCCCCTGTCCATTCAGGTCCACCCGAATCACGGAGACGGTCCCGACAGTCTGCACGATATCCAGGGGAAGGCGGAACTCTGGGTGATTATCGAGGCCCTGCCGGAGAGTCAGATTGCGGTCGGTTTGACGCCGGGAGTGGGACGGAATGAACTCCGCGAAGCGTTAGCGGACGGAGAACCACTTTCTTGCCTGAATCTCATTTCGGTGTCTGCGGGGGATGCCGTGTTCCTGCCACCTGGGACGGTCCACTTTATGGGGGCCGGAATTGTTGCCGCTGAGGTGCAGCAACCGTGCGACATCACGTACCGGCTGGATGACTGGGGGCGTCTCGATCGCCAAGGCCATCCTCGCGACCTTCATTTTGAAGAGGCGCTCGCGGCCATTGACGAATCTCTCGGGCCCATTCCGCTGATTGCCCCTCAACCGTTGAATTTGCCTGGGCGTCCCGAACTGATTGCGGACAACCTTTATTTCCAAGTCCGAAGGTTTTTCGGCGAGGACACGTTCTCCTTTCCGATCGATGATACCGCACATGTGCTTTCCGTTCTTGGAGGGGCTGTTCAGGTCCAATCCGAAGAGAGTTGCCACTCCCTCGTGATGGGCGATTCCATCCTCCTACCGGCTGGGCGCCCTCCGATTCAGATCGAACTCGGGCCGGAGGCCATTTTGATAGATGCGGTCGCGGGCTGACTCTCCCGGTTACAAGTGCACCATCTTTACTACTCTTTCTGTACCTCCTGTGCGTTCAAAGTTCTCCGGGCGGTGTGGATTTTTCAGC
>JAGQQQ010000173.1 GCA_020426125.1 Planctomycetaceae bacterium | reverse complement strand
TCGGCGCTGACGGTCGGCAGGAGATGCACGTCCTCGCCGGAATCCAACGCCGGGGGAGGGGCGACGGAGACCACCGGGGGGGATTCAGGAGTGCGGGGAGCCACTTCCGCCCCCTCTTCCTCGGGACGGGACTTCGCGATGGCGACCGCCATCAACACCACCGCCAGCGCCCAGGCCACCGGGCGCCCCCAGCCATCGCGGGTGCCGGCCTCCTCCGGGTTGGGTGAGACGTCCTGTTCCATGAATCGAGATCCTGATTTTGAAACTCAACAAAACGGTGTTGCTGAAACTATTCGACAGGTGGCTGGGAATTGTCTCAACTTGCCGTCCGGTTGCGAAGAGAGATTTCTTCGACGGTGCTTGGGAGTCCGAAGAGGCCAATAGACCGAGTGATTGTTGATTGGTTGACCCCATATTTTACAAACCCCACGCAACTCGCAAGAATCGAATATCGCGTTCCCTGCCTTGATGACGGTGGGAGCGTGCAATGAAATTGAGAAACGACTCTTTTTGAGAGAACCGATGCGCTTCGTGAACTTTTCGAGTGGTCTCGGCGTGAGTGGGGTCTGCATGGCCGTCTGGCTGTCGATCAATCTCACCTCTGCGGCTGATGAACTCCAACTGAATCCGCACGACAAGATCGTGTTTCTCGGCAACACGCTGGCCGAGCGGATGCAGTATTTCAACAATTTCGAAACCCATCTGCATAGCCGATTTCCGGACCATCAACTCGTCGTGCGGAATCTGGGATGGTCGGCGGATACCATCACGACCCGCCTACGATCTCAGGACTTTCCTGACCACGGCCACACGCTGATTGACCATCAGCCGAATGTCATCCTCGCGTTCTTTGGATTCAACGAGTCGTTCGCCGGGAAGGCGGGTGTTGACGCCTTTGAGAGCGACCTCACGGAATTCGCTCAGGGGCTGAAAAAGCTGCAATATCCTGTCCAAAACTATCCTCGGGGAAACTACACACCGAACTTGCAGGATAAAGACGGGGAAGTCCAACAGACTCCGCGAGTTGTCTTGATCTCTCCCATTGCTAATGAAGATCAGCCGGACCGGGGAATCCTCGCTGGAACCAATAATAACGAGAACCTCTCGCTCTACACTGCGGCGATGGAACGGGTCGCCAAAGCCGAGGGGATTCCATTTGTCGACCTGTTTTCTCCGACCAAGGCTCTCTTCGCAGAGTCCGAGAAGAACATGACCATCAACGGTTGCCATCTTAACGAAGCCGGGGATGCGGCGCTCGGGAAAATCCTTGCCAAATCGTTGTTTGGAGAAGGAAAAGATGTCAGCAAAGAGACACTCGCGAAGATCAAGACCGAAGTCGCGGAGAAAAACCTCCAATTCTTCTACGACTATCGTGCAGTCAACGGTTTCTATATCTACGGTGGTCGCAAGAACCCGTTTGGCGTCGTCAACTTCCCAGCGGAGTTTGAGAAGCTCCGGAAGATGGTCGCCGTCCGCGACCAACGGATTTGGGACGTCGCGGCGGGAAAGGCCGTCCCCAAGAACATCGATGACTCAGGCACCGGGGACTTTGTCGACATCGAGACCAACTTCAAGAACGAAGTCTACATCACCAGCCCAGAAGAAGCGGAGAAGTCCTTCACTCTCCCCGAAGGTTTCGAAATTAGCCTGTGGGCGTCGGAGGAAGATTTTCCGAATCTCGAAAACCCGGTGCAGTTTGCCTTTGATGCCGAAGGCCGACTGTTCGTCACGACGATGCCCAGCTATCCGATGTACCTCCCGGGACATCCTGTCGATGACAAGGTTCTGATCCTCGCTGACACGGACAACGACCACAAAGCAGACAAGGAGACGATCTTCGCGCGGGGACTGCATGTCCCCACCGGGATCGAGCTTCGCGACGGCGGCGCCTGGGTCGCCCAGCAGCCGAATATGATGTTTATTAAAGACACTGATGGGGACGATCAGGCTGATATGTACCAACTGCGGCTGCATGGATTCGACTCCGCCGACTCGCACCATTCGATCAGTGCATTCGAACTGGGTCCTGGCGGAGAACTCTACTTCCAGGAAGGAACTTTCCACCATTCGCAAGTGGAAACCCCCCATGGCCCTCAGCGCGTCGCTAATGCGGCGGTCTTCCGGTATGAGCCGCGAAGCGAGAAGCTCGATGTCTATGTTTCCTACGACTTCGCCAATCCCTGGGGGCATTGCTTTGATCGCTGGGGACAGAACTTCGTGGCCGATGCGTCGGGTGGAGCGAATTACGTCGCCGCTGCCTTCTCGGGGGATTTGGACCATCCTCGCAAACATCCCGGGTTGAAGCAGTTTCTGGTCAAGCAATGGCGTCCCACCTGCGGCTGCGAGATTGTCGCCAGTCGCAATTTCCCCGAAGAGATGCAGGGGGATTACCTCCTCAACAACTGCATCGGCTTTCAAGGGGTCTTGCAGTACCGGATCAAGGACGAAGGTTCCGGCTTTTTCGCCGATCCGGTCGAACCGCTACTCCGATCCTCGGATCCCAACTTCCGGCCGGTGGATCTTCAGTTCGGTCCTGACGGAGCCCTGTATGTGCTCGACTGGTTCAACCCCCTCGTCGGCCACATGCAACACAATCTCCGTGATCCCAATCGTGACAAGACACACGGTCGCATCTGGCGAATCGCATACTCGAAGAATGAGACCGTGCGACCGGCCAAGATCGCGGGCGCTTCGATTCCCGAACTGCTGGAACTCTTGAAGACGTACGAAGACCGGACCCGGTTTCGCGCTCGCCGCGAACTCGGAGATCGTCCGACCAAGAAGGTCGTCGCGGCCGTGAACAACTGGATGCAGTCACTCGACCAGCAAGACGAACAGTACGAACGTTACCTTCTTGAAGCGTACTGGGTGAAACAGTGGCATGACGTCGTTGACAAAGAGCACTTGAACCAGCTCCTCGCGGCGAATGATGGCCGCGTCCGCGCAGCCGCAATCCGAATCTTGTGTTATCAACGGGACAAAATTGCCGACACGCTCGACAAACTTCAACTGGCGATCGGGGACGACCATCCGCGTGTTCGACTGGAAGCGATTCGCGCCCTCAGTTTCTTCGATTCCCAACGAGCGTTGGATATTGCCGTCGAATCGCTGATCTATGACCAGGACGATTACTTGGAGTATTGCCTCCAGGAGACGATGGAAACACTTCAACAGCGGATTGACGCCAACACGGCTGTGGCGAATTGACGGTTTCGCAGACTTGAGTTCATCAAAACGTCCAATGATCATGTTTCGTTGCTGCCGTTTCGGCGCGGATTCGTCCGTCGCGGATCTGCCTCGGCCAATTTGAGAGCGTGATATGTATCGAAATGTCTTGACGAAACTGTTCTTGACGCCACTGTGCCTCAGTTTCGGCTGGTTGACGACCCATTCCCCTCAGTCAATCGCAGCGGAGACTGAGGCTCCTCGTCCGCATATCCTCGT
>JAGQQQ010000172.1 GCA_020426125.1 Planctomycetaceae bacterium | reverse complement strand
TCGTTCCATCGTGGTCTGTCGAACGGCTTCCCGTCTCGTCCAACCGGGGAAAGCGGGCATGGATCAGACAGATCGAGTCGGATGAACACGAACACCCCTCGGCTCCATGACTTCGTGTCGATCGCCTTTTCTGTTTCCCCATGCACATGCGAATTCTGGAATGCGCCAGTCAAGAACGATCGCTTGTGGGAAATTCGTGGACATCTTTTGCACCCGGGAACATCCGGGTTTGCTTTTCGCGAATCGTCAAATCCCGTCTCACTGCGAGTGGATCTTTCACCGACTTTTGCCATCCAGACACTGTGACAAGGACGAATCCATGGCGTTCGGGATGCCTGTCTGCCTCTTTTTTTGGCTTGGCACAGCGCCTAAAAAGTGATCAAATGTACATTTTATTAAATTAGGGAGTGGCTCCCTCCCCGTGGTTGCATCCGTTTTCCTGGCTCGTTTCCGATGAAATATGCGGAGTTGCATTGTCTCACAAACTTCTCCTTCCTCGAAGCAGCATCGCATCCGGAGGAGATGGTGGCGCGGGCCGCCGAAATGGGATATGCCGCGCTCGCGGTGACGGACATCCAGACGCTGGCCGGCGTCGTGCGGGCTCACACCGCAACGAAGGACCATCCTCTCCCGCTCATCATTGGTACCGAGATTCGCCCGGTCGATGGCCCCCCTGTCGTTCTGTGGGCCAAGAATCGCCAGGGATATTCTCAACTCTGCAAATTGATCACCCTGGGCCGTCGACGGGCTCCGAAAGGGGAATGCGAACTCACCGTGGCGGATCTCGCTGGGCATACGCGCGGGCTGCTGGCGGGAGTTGTGCCTCCCGTTGACCATGAGCAGTTCGATCTGGAGAGGGGACACCGATACCGCGAAATCTACGGAGACGCTGTCTCCTTGCTCGCGGAATTGCACTGTGGTCCCCATGACCGGGAACGTGTCGACTGGCTCAAGACCCTCTCTCGGGAGACGCGGTTGCCACCGGTCGCGGCGGGGAATGCGCTGTTCCATGTGCCGGGGCGCAAACCGCTTCATGACGTGCTGACGGCCATTCGCCTGCACACGACTGTCGCTCAGGCCGGAAACGACTTGCAGCCGAACGCCCAGCGGCATCTCCGGTCACTGGCATTGTTGCAGAGGGTGTATGCCGATCTCCCAGAGGCGCTGGCGAGAACGGTCGAGATCGCGGAGCAGTGCACCTTTTCGCTGGAGGAACTGCGTTACGAGTACCCTGAGGAACTGGCTCCGGCGGGAATGACTCCGATTGAATATCTACGGAAGCTGACCTGGGAAGGTGCCGAACGCCGCTATCCGGGCGGTCTGCCGGAGAAGACGCGGCGGTTACTGGAGCATGAACTCGGACTGATCGAGGAGTTGAAGTACGAGCCGTATTTTCTGACGGTCTGGGACCTGGTTCGCTTTGCCCGATCGCGGGGGATCCTGTGTCAGGGGAGAGGATCGGCCGCGAACTCGGCCGTTTGCTATTGTTTGGGGGTGACGGCCGTCGACCCCGAACGGATCAATGTCCTGTTCGAACGGTTCATCAGCCGCGAACGGGACGAGGCCCCTGACATTGATGTCGATTTCGAACACGAACGTCGCGAAGAGGTGCTGCAGTATTTGTACGAGAAGTATGGCCGCGAGCGCGCTGGGATCGCAGCGGTGACAATCACCTATCGTCCCCGATCAGCGATTCGAGATGTGGGCAAGGCGCTTGGGTTCTCGCTCGATCTAGTCGACCGGTTGGCGAAGAACGCCGACCATTACCGGGCCTCGGATGACTTTGAAAAGCGATGCCAAGAGGCGGGGCTGGATGTCCGTTCCCAGACTGGGCGGCAGTTTGTTTATCTGGTCAATGAGTTGCTGGGGTTTCCCCGTCATCTGTCCCAGCATGTGGGAGGAATGGTGATGACGCGGGGGCCATTGGATGAGTTGGTCCCGATCGAAAACGCCGCGATGAATGGTCGCACCGTTGTCCAGTGGAACAAAGACGATCTGGATGATCTGGGAATTCTGAAAGTGGATTGTCTGGCGTTGGGAATGTTGTCAGCCATTCGCAAATGCTTTGAACTGATTGCGTCGAGCACGGGCCGCTCGCTGACGCTGGCGACCGTTCCGGAGGAGGATCCCCAAGTCTATGACATGATCTGCGAAGCGGACACGATGGGAGTCTTCCAAATCGAAAGCCGCGCTCAGATGTCGATGCTTCCCCGTTTGAAGCCGCGTTGCTACTACGATTTGGTGATCGAGGTCGCGATTGTCCGCCCCGGTCCGATTCAGGGGGACATGGTCCATCCCTTTCTCAGGCGGCGATTCGGAGAGGAACCGGAGACTTATCCCAATGAGGCAATTCGCGAGGTCCTGAAGAAGACGTTGGGCGTGCCCTTGTTTCAGGAGCAGTGCATGCAACTGGCGATTGTCGCGGCCGGATTTACACCGGGGGAAGCGGATCAACTACGACGGGCGATGGGGGCCTGGCGGCGACCGGGAATCATCGATCAATTCCGAACCAAGCTCTTGGACGGTATGCGACGACACGGACTCGAAGGGGAATTCGCCGAACGGGTCTTTCAGCAGATTCGCGGCTTCGGAGAATACGGGTTCCCTGAAAGCCACGCCGCCAGCTTTGCCCTGCTGGTTTATGTCTCCGCGTGGCTCAAGTGCCATTACCCCGCTCAGTTTGTTGCGGCGATCATCAATAGCCAGCCAATGGGGTTTTACGCTCCGGCCCAATTGATCCGCGATGCCCGGGACCACGGCGTCGGCGTCCTCCCGGCGGATGTCAATCACAGCGACTGGGACTGCACGATCGAACAAGGCCAAGTCCGCCTCGGCCTGAGACTGATTCAAGGACTACATGAAACAGCGGCTGAGACAGTGATGCGTTGCCGAACAGAGGGGCCATTCGAGTCCATGAAAGAGTTTCTCAGGCGGACCGGACTCGGACAGGGACAGACCGAACGTCTGGCGGAGGCGGATGCCTTCGCCAGTCTCAACCCCACCCGTCGCGAAGTGATGTGGGACTCACTGGCCGTCCCCAAGAAGCCACGGCAGCGGACACTGTTCGATGATCTGGACGACAGTGATGAACCGATGGCCACGCTCCCCGAAATGGCTCCCGAAGAAGAGGTCGACACCGATTACCGAATGACGGGGTTATCGCTTCGAGCCCATCCTTTGTCCTTTCATCGGGAACACCTCGCGACGTTGGGAGTGATCCCCAATCGGCAACTGCTGGAGACGAAACACGGCACTCGCGTCCGGATCGCGGGGATCGTTTTGCTCCGTCAGCGCCCCAGCACCGCGAAGGGGATCACGTTTGTCACCATCGAGGACGAAACCGGCACGGCCAATCTTGTTGTGCATACAGGGACTTGGGAGTACTTCCGCCAGATTGCCCGGCATTCCTCCGCATGGCTGGTTCACGGGGACGTGGAACGGAAAGACCGAGTGATCCATGTCGTCGTCCGCCGTCTGGAAGACCTTTCCGAAAGAGTCGCCGCGATCCAACACAAATCCCGAGATTTCCGCTGAGAGCCGACGATTCAGACAACCATTCGGCAGAATCACATGCGTCGACTCCGGCGATCTGCCGATTTCTCCCACCACGGTTTCAACTTACTGATTTTCTGCGGATTCATGGCATTTTCGAGAGGGCCTGTCCCTTTGCTGCACCTGAGATTGGTGGATTGCCGTTGCCAATCCTGGGAAACAAAGAGGAATCAACCTTGCCCCAGATACTCACGAGCGCGTTCCGGCCGGGGCTAGTTTGCGAAATGGAATGGCACACAGCACGTCCTCGGAACCCCCTCAGCAAGCACTCCCTAGCCTGTCAAGAAGAAGGGAAAGTGAAAATTGGTCGCGTCTGGATCCATCTGAAGTGGGAATCTCCGGAATGAGGTTTTCGGATTCTTGCATCATGAGAGCGTGGAATCCCTGAGCACGGCTGACGCACTGGGCTCTGATCGTTTGGTTCCATCGTCGCTCTCATTGTGCCAATTCCCTCAGAAACAATTATCATGCCTCTGGGAGAATTTCACAGGAATGACCGGACCTGGATCCGGGAAGCCGAAACTCCGTTTTCAGCCGCTCATAGAGATGTCTTTTAAGTCGGCCCGGGTGTCTTCGTAGGTTTCGTCGTAGGCGAGGGCGGCGGGGTCGGGATCGACGCCCCAACCGGCGCAGGCTTGTCGGTAGAGGTCCGGCCACCAGTTGCGGTGTTCGGTGCGTCCCTGATCGCGGTCATCCCGCCAATGGCTCATGACTTTGCTCCAGCAGTCGTCGCCGTAGTCAAGTGCTTCATTGAGAGACGAGAATCGGGGAACATACCATCGGCGGCCAATCTGGGAGTGCAACACCTCGTCGGCCCAGTCGAAATCCTGAAACAGAGCGGACAGGGAATCTCCACTTTCAAGGCCGACCTCCCATTCGTAGCGTTTCCCTGTCTTGGGCATCAGTCCTTGCTCGATGAAATAAAGCACACCGTGCCGTTCACGGGCATTCAGCTGCGAATTCAAGTTTCGGGACCAGGTGAAGTTGATCGGAATCTCTGTCCAATCAAGTCCCAGGCTGGCGAACCCGACTTCCCCCATCATCGCGTGCCGGGCTTCGTCCCAGAGTTGACGGCTCATCTCCTCGTGAAAGCCCCATGGCTCTTCGTGATTGAGATCGTACAGAATGCTGGCCATCATCTCGGGAACGTCGAGTTCGCGAATTCGCTTGTAATACATCATCAGCGTCTTATCTCGTGGCGAGAACCGCTCGTCATACAGGAATGCCTCGGGGTTCACTCCCGCGTTGAAGGGATCCTGAAAGCGTTCATCCCGTTGAGGTTCGCTTTGGAACTGAAAAGGCGTTGCCAAGAACATCGCCGCCGGGAGTTCACCTGTTGAGAGTTGAGTTCCATCTGGCCCGCCAACCGCAGACAGACATTGTTGGAGGCATTTTGCCCATGGCTCAAACTCGCGGCGCTGATCGTCTGTAACCAAGCATTTTAGGGCTTCGTGGCCATACTCTTGGATCTCCGCCAGATCACTGAGGATGAGTCGCGCCACTCGGACCGTCGGAGAATCGGCCAACGGATGGGCATCGCGAATCAGATTGCCACTGATGTCTTCGATCGCGGGGATCAGATGTTCATAGAGTCCGAACACCAACGTCTCGGAACTCGGTGCCGCGAGAATCTCATCGCAAAAATGTTTCAATCCGGGGTGCGGGACCTGATCGAGTCCGAGCGGCGGTTCGCGCATTTCCCCGACCCGTTTCCGAACGGCTCCTACCTGCTCGGCGCAGAGATAGCCATGATAACTGAAGGCCATCTTCAACTCATAGATCGGCTCCCCCGTAATACGAAACGTGAAGATCTCGTAGGCTCGGCGAAGAAGATAATGGAGGTGCTTCTGCCGTCGAACCGATTCGTCCACGCTCCAATCGCTTCGCTGGGCATCAGCGAGAGTGCAAAGGCCTGCCATTTGTGGAAGACCGCGATAGCCGGGGGAGAAGGAGGCTGCCATGGAAGGAATTCCTTCGTACGAATTTCACAGGGACGGGGAAATGTCTCGGCTCTCAATCGACAAGACTCAATCGAACAGGATTCCGTCCGCCGCGATGGACTGGATTGATGATCGGGGCAGGGGACTGACGTCCCCCGCTTCTCTGTTGTCGCTCAGTGTACCTCGATGCGGGCCGATTTGCGTTCCCGGGCAACCTGATCGTCCCAGAGTTCTTTGGTGATTTGCTCAATCAATTGAGGACGGACATCTTCCAAACTGAGATCCCCGGGCGTCCGTTTTTCGACTCGAATCAGATGGACTCCAAACGGAGTCCGAACCGGTTCACTGATCTCGCCAGAGGGCAGGTGAAAGGCGATTCGAGAAATCGATTCGGCGATGCGACCGAAATACTCGAATTCGCCCAGGGAACCTCCCAGTTTGCCGCTGGGACTTTGGGAATTTTCCTGAGCCGCTTCAGCGAAGGTCAACCGACCCGCAACAACGTCCGCCCGCACCCGCTCAAGTAAAGACTCCGCGTCCTGCCAGTCCGAATCCGGGGCGTCCTTGGGGACGATGCGAACGATGTGACTCGCGGTGACTTTTGTGCCGTCAAAATGGGAGCCGGACTGTTTCCATTCTTCGGCGATGCGGGACTCTGTGAGGACGGTGCCCACATGCTGGCTCCATGCGATTGGCAAAGCGAGATAGTCCCGCAAGGACTCCTCGGTGAGCCCGACTTTCGCGAGGGTCTCCTCATAGCCCTCGTTCTTGGCTTCGAGAAGCCGTTTGATGGCCTGGACTTGCCGCTCGACATCGTCCTCGTGGGCGACCACTTTCCGCCGAGTGAGGAATCCTCGAATCAATTCGCGGTCGATCAAACGCTCGATCGTGGCTCGCCGTTGTTCCGGCGTCGCATGTTCGGGGAGTTGATTCAGAAAAAGATCCCCTTGGACATCGTTGACTGAAATTGGGCGACCGTTCACGGTGGCCAATACCGTTGGGTCGGCGAAAACCGCACTCGTTGAGATCAGTAGACCAACGAACACGATTCGGAACAGGCGTTGGGAATGGCGCTCCATCGGCAATCCGTCTTTGAAAGATCAGGGGTCTCACGAAATACAGACCGTATGATGGCAACTTCCGACCGACTCGAAAACCTCATTGGCGAGTTTCGCACAGTGAGAACCAGGCTTGAACGACAGTGCCGAAGTGTCCATTTCGACGAGTTGCGGAGAGTACGCGATTCTCAATTGGTGGACTCTCGAGGAACTGGCGTCTGCTGCGAATCGGTGTTATGTTTGAACTTCATCGATTTGAATCGTCCGATCTTACTCTTATTCCCAATCTGTCCCTTCACTTGAGTCGTGCTTCACTGCGGAGGGAAACATGACGACGTCCACGATCGAATTCGATTCCCCTCGATCATCGGCGGAGATGCCAGCCTTCGATGCCGGTCGATTCGAGCAGGTCTCGGAGCGTCACGCCCAAATCGTGACCCTCATGAATCAGTACAGTCTCGACGCAGTCCTACTGCGGGACCGTGCCAATTTCTCCTGGGTCACAACCGGGGGCGAGCCCTGTCCCTCTGGATCGGGACGCTGCGTGGCCTCGATTCTCGTGACGCCGGAGGCGCGTGTGGTCTTATGTCACGACTCCAATGCTCCTTGGTTGTTCGACAAAGAACTCTCCGAACTCGGGTTTCTGGTGAAGGAGCGCCCTTGGACCGAAAGCCCTTGCGTTCTCCAAGAGGATGTGTGCCGTGGACGCCAGATGGGGATCGATGTTCCCAACGGCAATGCACGGAATCTCTCTGAAGAATTGCAGTCCCTACGACTGTCTCGTAGTGATCGTGAGTTACAATCCCTGCGGATCTCGGGAAAGAAACTCACGCATGCTGTTGAGGCGACAGCCCGCGGATTCTCTCCCGGAGACAGTGAACGCGAAATTGCAGGACAGTTATCACACCGGCTTTGGAAGCAAGGTCTGGAGCCGATTCAAGTGCGAATCTGCGGGGACGGGCGCGAAAAACGTTACCGGACTGGGGGAAACTCAAGGGACGCGGTGATGCGGCACGCTGTCATTCGCGCCATCGTCCGGAAAGACGGACTCCATCTCGGATCCACACGAACCGTGGTTTTTGGCCAGTGCGATGAAACTTTGATCGAGAATTATCAACTGGCATCCTTCGTCTTGGCGACGGCGATGCGATTTACCCAATTCGGGTTCAGGATTGAGGAGACCTGGCGGAAGGCCGCCCGAATATTTGAGAAATTCGGGCAGCCGGATGAATGGCGAAGGGCTCCTCAGGCCGAGATTCTGGGATATGCCCCGCAGGAGATCGTCATCACCCCACAGGAACAAAGGACATTTCCAGATCGGTCCATCTGCTATTGGCACCCGAATGTCGGGGGGATCGAAGTTGGTGACTCAGTCATCGCGCGTCAAGGAGGCTTCGAGAAGATCACCCTGAGTGAGAACTGGCCCCTGTTGTCGATTCGTTCGGGAGTCGACAACATCAACGTTCCCGGCATTCTGATTCGGGAAGTGCCCCCCGGCTCCGCTTGAAGACGACGTGATGGAATCCGTCGATGCGGCGAGGCGGGGACGGGCGAAGATTTTCGGGGATCGGACGAGAGATCGAAATAGCGAGTCGCTGATGTCGGGGGAAATGGCTTCGCGTGGAACGTCCAAGACATCCGCATGCTCCGAACGGGCGAACCCGCCATAGAAGCTGAACGCCCACCGGTAGCCGGCCTCGGTGAGGATGGCTTTGGTTTCATTCGTAAAGGAGTCCGTCTGGCCAACCGGATAGCTGAACGCGGCAATCAGGTGCCCGAGTTCTTCCTCGATTCGTAGTTTCGATGCCACAATCTCTTGAGTTTGCCGATTGGGATCGCACCGTGATAAGACCGGGTGCGTCACCGTGTGCCCGCCGATGTCCATTCCAGCCCGGTCCATGTTGCGGACCATCTCCCAACTCATCCACACATTCTGGGTGTGCTGATGTTTGACCGGGTCGGTTCTCGAAAGCTCCGCCAGTCGCTTGAGAAACGCCGCCGTCTGGTCCTCGGGGGTTTGCTTGAACTCTCCCAACAGACGGTGAATCGCGTGTTCCCGATCCCGATCAGACGACAAAGAAAGCATTGGCAATTGTGCTGAGAAACCTTCGATCTGCGGACAAGGCGACGTGTGGACCATCCAGGCGATGGCATCCCACCACGCCAGCGGTCGGTCGTCCAGAAACCCGGAGGTGATGAAGAATGTCGCCGATGCGTTGTGCGACTTCAGGATCGGAAACGCCAGTTCGTAATTGTCGAGATAGCCATCGTCGAACGTGATCAACACTCCGCGAGACTTCCGGCCTTGCAGCAGATCATCCAGATCGGCGATTCGGACGACGTCGAAGTTCTTTTTGAGAAATCGGACCTGGCGGTCGAACTGGTCGGCCGTTGCGCTCCAGAGGGCCCGGTCATACGGGGAACCGCTCGGATCCCCCACGCGATGATAATTCAGGACCACCAGCCCCGTTGATCCGCCGACGAATCGCGAGAATAGAGTCCCGAGTCCAGTCGATTCCAGAGTTTTGGCGAGGAGTTCCCGTTTGCTCATGTGTGACTCGCGTGGCAGTTCCCAAGGGTTTTCCCTGATCTTGCGTCATGGCGGCAGTGATTTGACCGTCAGACTCATCTTCCGGGGGGAGTTCTTCCGGCTTAGAATGGGATCATGATGATTCTGTCGCGGAAAAGAGTTGGATTGCGGTGTTGCATTTGGGCAACATGGACCGTCGTGCTCATGGGGCTTGTCGGGCAGATGGAGCTTTATGCCCAGTCGGATCGACACGAGCGAACTCTTCGTTTGCTGCAACAAAGACGCGAGGATCTGCATGCGGATTTCGCGCGAGAGATGAATGCTCTTGCCGATTTCTGCGAGAAGAACAGCTTCCTGACCGACGCGGAACGGATTCGCAATCGCGCTCAACCGATCAGCGCGGGGGTCTATGACTTAGATAACCTCCCGGATCGGCTCCTCCCTGAGATTCCACCGAATCTCCCCGACATCCAGCAGCAGTGGCAAGTGAAGCTGAGAAAGCTGGAACAAGACTACGCGGCCGACCTCTATCGGCTCTGCCGCGACGCCATCAATCAGGGGCATTACAGC
>JAGQQQ010000171.1 GCA_020426125.1 Planctomycetaceae bacterium | reverse complement strand
CCACGGCTGTGTCAGCCATGCCGAGTTCACAATGGACCCCGCTTCGACATTCGCACGGCTCACAGAGCCGTGGCCCCCCCAAGCCGGGCCACCCGTACTGCCATCTACGTCACTGAATTATTTGGGCGAGATTGATCATGAAACCTCTCTTACTCGAATCCGTACCCAAAACGCCTCGCAAATTGGTTCGTGAACGTCGGCATTCCGAATTCCATTTGGTCGTGTTCTGTGCAATGTCTATGGGGCTGATTGTAGGCGCGCTCTATGCTCTGATCTTCCACGGCACATCAACGAACGGCACCGTCACCGAGATTGTTCAAGGTCCACGAAGACAATATGTGCGATACAGCTACGAGGTGGATCACACCTATTACCTCGGAAGTATGAAGCTCGGAATCTTGGCAACGTCGCCCTATGTTGTGGGAGAAACGATCGAGGTTCGCTATTGGCCGGCCTACCCGATGATTCGAATCGCGGGGGTCAGTCGCACCGATGAAACGTTCGTCAAAGGTCTAGGTCTCGCCTGCATTTTGATTTTTCTGGCCTGGATGGCTTATGTCCTCTGGACCGATCGCCAAAAACATTGGCTCTTGAAAAGCGGAACCCTGGGAACGGGTCGAGTGACCCGAGTGACGCGTGGAAAAGACTCTTCCGCGGCCTATCAGTTGTTAGATGAGCATGGGGAGCCGATGCCGAACCTTTTGAAGTACCCGGCCCCCTTGCAAGATGCTGGTCGAGATCTCGCGGAAGGGATGATGATCAGCGTGTTTTACGATCCGAACGTCCCAACGAACCAATGTCCCTACTACTCCCAGCGCTGGAAAATCGTCGGCGCGCAGCCGGAATCTGCTCAGACATAACTCGGTCAGAAGGGGATCGCACCGCGAGAACAACGAAGACACCGTCACTTCACGCGATTTCTGGGATGCCCATCAAAGCCACCTTCCTCGCCTGTTTCCTGGTCTCGACCGCTTGCCTCGCTGACGAACTCGACTTGGCACGCCTTCCGGCCTTGATCGAACAACTCGGTGATCAAGACGCCCGAGTCCGGGCGACGGCTTGTCTCGCCAAGCAGCACAGCATGCTGCGATTTTTGACGGCCGGGTGCCCCGGTTGACGACCGAATTTGGGTGCCACGTGCTCTGTGAGCCGTGCCGCTGGGCGTCCGCCGCGAGAAATGAGTGACATCGGAATCGATCGGGCGGACGGGTGGCATTTGCGCTCCGCCTAAGGAGGTAAAGAAAAGTTTTTGACAGTCGGTCTCTACCACACCCGTTCTGGAGTCAGGGCGTGCCACCCGTCGACTGTGAGTGCGAGAGGGGGAATGACAAGAGACCACAGTTCTTCGCTGGCGCCGAGGCATTCCCCAGGTGGTCGATGGCCCGTTGCGGGAGGAGTTAGGGGGTGGTCAGAGGGTCATCAAATGACGGAGCGGGGACTTTGGGCAGATTTCCCCCTGGAGGATAGTTCAACGGGGCGACTGTCCCGGGCACTTGCACTCCGTTGGCTTCAAGTTCCACAGTCGGATTTTTCCATGTTGAGGTGCATGAACACCCTGGAACGCAAGAAATCGGCCCGTAATGACTTCCGGATGTCTGGCAGCCAGATGTCAAAAGCATTGCGAGTAGAAGTATGCGTAGATGAGCCATGATACTCTCCGACCGATATGGAGGTTTTCGACAACCGGTAGTATCGATCGAGTCGATCGGGTCCGCTCTCCCGATAAAAATGGCCCACGCAAATGGTCTTTTTCGATAGATTTCAAAAAATCCGAATAACCCGAAAGGTTTTCCAATTCTTGCCAATCCTGACAGGCAACAATCGCCGAATCCGCAATTATGACACTTGGTGCGTTTCTTTTTCTTAGGCTCGTCTAGCTGAAAGGCGTGCCCCAGCAAGAAGCGTTCATCTTGGTGATGGGTCCCGCTTCTCTTGGCCCAGCCGACGTGACCACAGGTCGTCCAAACTCGCTTACATCACGCGCCCTGCCTTGGCGAAACCGATGGTGCCAATGGGGCCGCCAAGGACGGTTCCGAAGTTTGCCATGTCGGAGAGATCGTCAAAGGAATTATTGTAGAAACGTCCCTGGGCGGTCGTTCCGAGAACGAGGACATCGCCCAAGCCGTCTCCGTCGAAATCGCCCGTCACGGCGTGTGGCCCGACCGAGGCGAACCGTTCCACTGTGAGCGATTGAATCGGAGTCCCGTTGGGATTCAGACTGGTCGTGATTCCCGTCGCAAGTTCGTTCGTATTCCGAATCGTGATTAAGTCCGCCCGGTTGTCATCATTGAAAACACCATGAAGCAACGGATTCACGAAGGACGTTGGTTCGAAACGCGGCGAGTTGACCGATGCCACGAAGTTTCGCACATCGGCCGCATTGACACGAGAATTGCCAACGGTCGTCGCAGTGAAGACTTGGCCATTCGAATTGATCACGGCGAGATCGTCGCGGCCATCGCCATTCCAGTCGGCGACATTCAGATCGTGGAGTCCGCCTCCGGCAACACTCAATCCCAAGGCGCCGGATGCCAGGACCGAGGTCATGCGACGGCCGACGGGCGTGCTGATCGAGTAGGCCGGAATGATATTTGTCCGAGTCATGGCGGCATTGTCAAACAGGCCGACAACATCGTCGTAACCGTCGCCATTAAAGTCCCCTGTGGCCAGCGTCTCGTATCCGGTATTTAGTGTGACATAGAAGCGATTCACTCCCAGATAATCCTGGGAACGCATGGCACCTTGACCATAGCCGGTGCTGACGATCTGGGCCATGACTTCGGCGCGGCCGTTGCCGTCGTAATCGCCGACCATGAAGTTATCCCAGGTGAAGTTGCCGTTGAGCGCTCCGGCGGCCACGGGAGCGGCGAGCGTTCCGTCTCCCTTGTTTCTCAAGAAGTTGAACCGCAGGTTGGTCATGTTGAGCATCATGCCATCGAGCAGGCCGTCGCCATTGAAGTCGCCGACGAATCCTCTTTGTGTCGATCCAAAGGCCCCGGTCTGATACCAACTCAAACTGCTGCGGCCATTGATCGATCCCAGCCGCCAGACGCCGTTAGAACTGTCGAAAATCAGGACGCCATTGGTGGCCATTGGTCCAGCTTCAACGGCTCCAATGTCAACGATGTTCTTGTTGTCGCCATCGCCATCATAGACTCGGCGTCCGCCGCCTTGGTCGATGAGCAGCGTGTCGCCGTTTTGATCGACGGCTTTGACGGTGTTTCCATTGTCAATCGCAAGACTGCCAGCCACGGGTGCAAGACCGATCGTTCCATTTGGCAGGGAGCTAGTTGGCATGGTATTGACCACCGTAGCGATATCCCGCGTTCCGGTTCCTCCGCGCCCCACGATATTGGCGAGATCGCCACCGTGAGAGATCCCCCCGGATGATCCCGAGTCAGCAATCAGATTGTGGGCCGATCCTATTTGCATCGTGCCAGCGATGTCGCTGGGAACGGGGGATCCTCCCGAGGTGTCGACATTTCCGCCAAAGATGCTGTTGTGAATTGTCGTGGGACTTGCCCGTGAAGGCGAGCAAACCTCCTCCGCTCCCTCCAGCCGTGTTCAGGGCGATGGTGGAATTGATGATGGTGGTCGTTGCTCCTCCTTGCGAAAAGATGCCTCCACCTCCTCCTTCTCCGGAGTTCCCGCCGATTGTCGTATTCACGATGAAGACCGTGCCCGAATTGAGCGCCAGCCCGCCGCCCGTGAATGCCTGATTACCGGACACTTCGGAATTCCGGATGACCAGCGCGCCGGTCCCGTGGATCACTCCTCCCCCATCACTCGAATTGGAGTTCCCGAAGATCGCGACATTGGAAAGAGTCAGGTTTTCTTGATTGCGAATCCCCACAACTCCTTTCGAAATCGCCAGCCCGTCGATTGCCACATCGACCAAACCACCCGTTCCATCGCTGACCTGAAAAATGTCATCAAAACCATCTCCTTCAAGAATGAGTTGGTTGGCGCCCGGCCCATTGATCGTCAGGTCATCACGGACGGCGAGAGGTCCCAAATTCAAACTCATGAAGCCAACAGGCGTTCCGAAAGAGATGACGTCGGGACCGGAGTCAGCGTTGGTGATCTCGATCGCTTCGCGCAGTGACAATTCATCGGGCCCAGTCGCATTCTGATCGTCAAGGGTATTCACTTTCAGGTTAATGGTCTCGTACGCTCCAATGTCGACGGTGCCGTTCATAACCCGGACAAACGGGCTTCCCAACTGGCTGAACTGAAGCCGGCTTCCTCCGCCATCCACTGACAGCGCGTTACTGCCGTTGTCAATCGCCGGGCTGCCGGGTACGAGCGCATGCGTCCGCGTCGCGGCGCCGTGGTTGAACGCGAGATTCGTATCGAGCAGCGTTCCAATGTCCAAGGTTCCGGAGCCTTTGTTGCCGACGATGTTCCCGTCGACTCCGTGAGTGATCCCACCTGATGAGTTAAAGTCCCCGATCACATTGTTGTTGGCACTGGCAGGTCCAGACGAAAGTTCCAGGTCGCTGTGCCCGGACGTATTGAAATTCCCGGCGACAATGGAGTTGTTGATTGTGATCGGGACATCAGAATCAATCGCAGCATCAAACGAGCCATTCCCATCCGTGTCAGAGTTGTTTCCGGTCACGGTCACGTTTGTGATGACAATATCGCCTAAAGAACTTGGGGAAACGGCAATGGCAGCCCCGCGGCCGGGCGAGGAATTCCCACTGATCGTCGTGTTTGCGATTCGAGCTGACCCAGTGGAGCCAAGGTAGAAGGCTCCCCCAGCGGATCCCACGTTCGCCGAAAACTCAGAATTCAGAACCGTCAGTCTACCCCTGCTGTGATTGATTCCCGCGCCAAAAAACCCGCTACTATTCCCGTAGATCCGGCTGTTGTTGATGGTCAAGTTTTCTGAATTGACGATTGCCCGGTCGCTGAGCGTAACTTCGAGGCCATTGAAGACGACGTCCACGTGATTCGAGCTGTTCCCGTCGTTCACATCAAATGCATTGAAGCCGCTTCCCATCTGCCCCTGAACGGTAATCCTGTTGTCCGCGTTGATTGTGATTTCACTGGTGATCAGAAGAGGAGTGGTAATCACAATCGTTCCGCTCACGGAGACGTTGATCGTGTCCGCTCCGCTCCCGGCATTCGAATTCAGAATTGCCTGTCTCAGCGATCCAACACCGGAATTGTTCAGGTTGGTCACGTTGAACGTCGCCAGCAGGGTACGGTCTTCAAGGGACTCAGTCGATTGCAGCCTTCGTGATCGTTGCCTGCGCCGTTGGCGCGTTGCCCAAAACGGGAGAAAGGACATCAGGATAGATCGCGGGCCGTCGTTCAGAAATGTTTCGGGAAACGGGAATGTTGAGAGATTCATCGCAGTCTCCTAATGCTCGTCTGGCAAAGTCAATCGATGCTGGGAAAGACAGTCGTCACTCACCCTCGCACTTGGCGACCGGCCACACGAGGAAGCGAGTCCGTCCCGCTCAGGCACAGGTGTGTGACAGCACGTGTGACAACCCGCACACTTTGGGGCGAATCAATCCCGAACTCGTGTGAACGGGAAACAGCCCCTTCCAGAGGCAACCATCGCAGCGGAGGCTTTGCTCCGTGTTTGGTCTTTGGAAACGATGAATCGTGCAACCGTCATGCCCACGATTCCGATTCGCCCACCCATCTACTCTTCGATCGCCTCACTAATCTCTCTGAGCAACTCGGCTTTTTCGAGAGTGATGGACTTGCCAATCTGGGCCTTGAGTTCTTTACGATAGGCCCCGAGTTGCTTGCTCATCACTTTGGTTTGGTTTCTGTCGAAGGCATTTGACGCGGCTTGAAGTTTGGCACACAGCGAGTTCGCGATTCCTGGCTTCAGGATGCAGACTCGCGTCAGGTTGGCCAGGGACTCGAACCCTGTCGGATCGGGAAGATCGGCCAAGTCAAAGGGAGAATCCTCTCCCGGAGTCACTTCACCCAGGAGAATCGACGCGGCTTCACCAAGATCGATTTCCGTGGGATCGTCTTCGGGAATTCCCGTAATCTCGATGACACGTTGGAAGTAATTGGCGGTGATCTCCAGGCTGGTCCGTGTCGCGATTTCCGCCTGAGGTTCGTTCCCAACTTCAGATGCGATCGATGAACTTCCTAATTTGGCCCAGGCATGGATGTCATCGCCTTTGAACTTTCCATCAGCAACAATGTCCAGAGTCAGAAGATTGGAGGCGGCAGCCTGACGGTCGGTCAAACTCTGTCGGATCAGCAATGGCGGGATCGGCTCCGGCGACTGCCGATTGATCTCGAGCAGATCCGCAATCCCCTGATAGCCCGCCTCAATCAGCGCGGCCTTCTGGTCCGCGATTTCCTCCACACACGTTGAGGGGACCAACTCAAAGTCGCCATTGAGAAAACCTAACACAATGAACCCGAAGTGCTTCCCCTCAATCATCATGACAATCGCATTCGCCGGTCCTCCGCGCGCATCAATGTCTCGTAGACCGATACACTCCGGCAGGGGATCGGGTCAGGGATTCCGAGCGGCGAAAGGCCCAACCATCACGGGAGGATAGAAATAGGAGTACGTTGCCGAGTCATATTCATCGTGAAAGACGCTCGTCACTTGTGGCGGATCAGTGACATGCTGAACATGCAAGTCGTGAATCAAAACATCGTAGTATTCGAGATAGTCCGGGTGATCGAGCAATCCGATCTGTTCAGGCAAACAGCCGTTTTGATAGAGATAGGCCGATATTCCTGAGTTGAACGGGGGAGCTCCGATGACCTGCCGGACATGGCTCATCGAAGCCGCCCGATGGCCTTCGCATCGAGCCCGCTGGACGGCAGGAAGAATCAGCGGCCCGAGCACACCGATGACCGAGACAACCACAAGCAACTCGATGAGGGTAAAACCAAAACGCCGCTGTGAGGTGCTTCTACCAAGTGAGGAGGAACAGCGGCTTGGTGAGGGCTCTCCGGATAATCGGCGGTAAAGCATCTGAACGCGAGGCTTCATGGTGGTTTCCCAAAAAATGGGGTGGTTTCTTGCCTGAATTCATCTCTTCTGGCAAATGATGTTCCCTTAAGATTTGATTCTGACGAAAGTCAACTTAACATGAGGAATGGCGTCTTTTCTACCCCCCTAAACAGGGGGACACGAGTTTTGCAGACATGACTTCTGCGGGGGTGTGATGATGGCGAAGTCCAGCCGTCCACGATTGAAGGATCTCCGTGCGATCTATCTTCTGACCGGAGAATGTTGTGAACTGGGGGCTGATCCCGTGGCATGGAGAACGCACGTGGTCGAACAGGTGCCCACACTTTTCCACGGGCAACTGGGGCTCTTGATGGAAGTCGAACTCGCGGCGGAGCCGTTTGAAAGTCTCTTCTGGGTGCGACCGCGGATGCTCGCCGATTTCGGATGGGCCACAGAAAGCGATCGCAAACCGTTTGAAGCCCATATCCAATCCGGGAAGCCGGAAGAAGGGCCGCACATTACTCCCGATCTCTTGGACAGGCGAGCCCAGGTGTTTCATTGGCGGGGAGACTTGGGGACCGCAGCTTGGCATGAGACCTTCTTTTACAATGAATATGTCAAAAAATGCCATTTGGACGATGGGCTCTTCGCCCATTCCCAAGTGGGTGACGGTCAGTTCCGCTGGCTCTTTGTGAACAGTGGATGCGATGGGCGTCCGTTTTCTCGACGGGAACGCACAATGATGAAACTGCTCAATGGGGAGTTAGCCCGTCTTCAAACAGACAGTCGTCTTTCGGAACTCGGAGCGCCCAGTGTGGCGAAGTTGTCGCCAAGACTCCGTGACGTGCTAACCTGCCTAATGGAAGGAGCCAGTGAGAAGGAAACGGCCGCCCATCTAGGAATTAGCGTTTATACTGTGCATGACCACGTCAAGGCATTGTACAAACGGTTTGACGTCGCCAGCCGCGGAGAACTCCTGGCAATCTGTCGCACGCTCTGGCCAGCATTGGAAAAGCTCAAGGCATCGGATCATTAAAACCTCATCGAACGAAAGGATGATGGAGTCTGACTTCCGGAATTCGTTCGCTGTTGCGAGGAAGGCGGCGAAGCACAGCAGTTGGCTAACGGGTTGCCGGCGGCGTTGCTCTGTTCAGATTGTCGCAAGTGACTGGACATCAAGTGAGGCGACGCCGACAACGTGCCCACGGATCCGAGATTTTGGAGAGAGGTCAGTCGCAGCAATCAGTGGCGATTCGACCACAAGCATCCAGCGGCGCGGTCACTGTTGAACAATTTACCGGCGCATCGACGCTTCCCCAACGACGGAAGTCCTCTGGTGTGCCACCATCCGCATGCTCGACTTCGCCTCGCCTCGGAAACCTTCCAAATCCCAGTTGCGGGTCACTCCCAACTGCTTAACCCCAGACCGTTGGACATTGCAGTTAGCGGGCCAACTCCCGCAGTTCCTTGATTAACTTTCGATTCTCGGTAGCCGGGTCATATTCGCCGGAATCCATCTGTCGTACCCGTTCGGGGTTTTGGCGGAGGCAGTAGCGGGTCCGTTCACTCATGTACGGTTCGAACAGTATCTGAAGGTTTTCGGCCATCATGAGTGCTTCACGGTACGCTTTCATCTCGATGCAATGGGCAATGGCAACTTGAAAAGGGCTTGGATTTTCGGGATCGGAAGTGATCGCCATTTTCGCGATCATAATCATGTCACGAACCGGTCGCTTTGCTCGCATCAAGGCAACCATATAGTTTGAAACCGCAAAGGAGTTTCCAGGCAACAACAGGTAACCCAGTTCACTGTGTCTCCAAAGTTGGGCCGGGTCCGGGGCGGCGTGTGGAAAGCACATATGGGCCTTGCCGTGTCCTGGTGACAGGTCGATGGCCCGCCGGCAATACTGGAGGGCTTCTGGTTGGGATCCGCGAGAATTCCAGACCATACAAAAGGTCTCGAAGCACAATTGGGCGTTGTACGGATCCCGCTCCAAAGCATCGAAGTAGATTTGCCTTGATGCGGGAAGCCCGGAGTCGACAGACCAGACGGGAACCACGAACGCGGGGTCTTTTTTCAGCAGAGTTGCCGCCGCCTTCGATCGCTCGCGAGATGGCCCTGGAATCGTCGTCACGATCCGCCCATATTCCTTCAATGAGAATGGCTGCGACGGCTGGCCGACTTCCCAAGCGTCGGCCACAATCGGCTTGAGCTTGCTTCCGAGGGCGTTTCCGATGGCCACTGTGCAGTCCCGTAGAAAAGCGTGGAAGTCCCCGATCCGAACTGAGTCCCGCAGGATTTCCCGACCTTCATGGTAAACCTGGAACTTTAAGGCAAAACCTTGATTTCCGTGTCCCGCTTTCCCACCAACAAGGAACGCTGACGACATCACTTCACTCAGTCGCGGGAGAGCATCCACCCCAAATTCTGGCGTGTCTTCATACCCGTGAATGCTGACGTCCGGCAAAAGCATCAGATTGCGGATCATCAACCGTGACAACCCCGTCCCAAACTGCTTCACCTCCGAGGGGCTCTCTTCCCCAAAGAAAGGAAGAATATACGCCGTTGGCAGGTTCTTGATCCGAAGATACCTTTCCTTTGTGAGGTAGTCAGCGATTTCGATGTCAGATAATTTCGGATACAGCCTCGGAACGTCCGCTGGCCATTGACGGAATAGGGTCTTCAGTCGTTTCCAGATCACGTTCCAACTCCTCTTGGGACCGAGGGCACGTTGCAATTAACGCGGCTTCCTTTGCCAACGTCCCCGGTAGATCGGCAACCCGAGTTTTCGCTTCTTACGCTCATAACTCGTCTGGTAGTCGTCGTTGTTTTCCGGGGTGTGTTCTTCCGGGGTGGGGAGTGTGTCGAAATCGGAGTGGTGGTCCATGAGGGCGGAGATGACGCCGAAGTATTCTTCGACGTCCGTCCAGGAATGGAGCAGGCCGCCTGGTTTGAGGATTCGCGAAGCTAGGTCGACAAAATTGTCATTGAACACGCGGCGGCTGCGGTGCCGGCGTTTCCACCAAGGATCGGGGAAATAGACGTGCACGGCGTCGACGGAGTGGGGAGCGATCATTTTTTTGAAGGCGACAAACACATCGCCCCCAAGAACGCGGACGTTGTCCATGTTCCGTTTATGGAACCGTCGCGCCGCCCGGCGGCCCTCCCGATAGTCGACCTCGATGCCGAGGAAGTTCCGTTCGGGGTGTCGCGTGGCCGCGTTGAACAGAAACAACCCCCGGCCTGAGCCGACGTCGATCTCCACCGGTTTGTCATTGCCGAAGAAGATGGGCCAATCGAGTTTGCCCCCGTAGTCTTCCTCGATGTCGCTCAGGACCAAGAAATACGGCTTCAAGTCAATCGGCGGCGGTTGCTGCTGCATGGTCAAATTCGGAGAAGGCGACTGCGTCATTGTCCGGTTGAGAAATGCGAGATCATGAAAAGGGGAACGGGCTCCGGAGGAGCCCGGCTAAACGGTGGTGCACGTCGCGACCATTATTCAGCGCCGTTGGGACGGAACTTCTGTCGCCATTCTTTCGGCATGACACTCATATCGGTGTCGTCACCGTATTGCTGTTCCAGGCTTTTCAGTTCGGCTTTTAGCTTGGCGATCTCGTCGGCGTAGTTCGGATTGCCGTATTCATTCGAGATTTCGTCGGGGTCATTATCGAGATCGTAGAACTCCCATTCGTCGAACTGATAGTAATGCATCAGTTTATATCGGTCGGTGCGGACGCCGTTGTGCCGGGCGACCATATGCACGGAGGGATATTCGAAGTAGTGATAATAAATCGACTTTCGCCAGTCTTGGGGAGTGTCGCCTTTCAATAGCGGCACCAGCGACCGGCCTTGCATGTCGTCGGGAATCTCCGTGTTGGCGATATCGAGAAAGGTTTCCGCGTAGTCGAGGTTCTGCACGAGATCGGTGTTCCGTGAGCCGGGTTCGGTCACGCCGGGCCAGCGGACGATCAGCGGCATTTTCAGGGATTCTTCATACATCCAGCGTTTGTCGTACCAGCCGTGGTCGCCGAGATAGAATCCCTGATCGGACGAATAAAAGACGACGGTGTTCTTATCGAGTCCGGCCTCTTTGAGATAGTCGAGCAACCGGCCGACGTTTTCATCGACTCCCTTCACACAGCGAAGGTAGTTCTTGATGTAGCGTTGGTACTTCCAGGAGATCAGCTCCTTGCCCTGGAGGTTGGCTTTGCGGAAGGCTTCGTTTTTCGGGCCATAGGCAGCATGCCAGGCACGGAGTTGTTCCTCCGTCATCTTCTGCATGTTCTTCCAGCCGGATTTGTCGGTCCCTTTTTCAGCCATGGGATCAAAGCCCTGGGGCGGATCGACGAACAGGTCGAAGACAAGATGCATATGGCGGTCGATCTCCATCTCCTGATGCCGGGCGGGGCTGGCATTGTCTTCCCAG
>JAGQQQ010000170.1 GCA_020426125.1 Planctomycetaceae bacterium | reverse complement strand
GGATGTCATTCTTGACGTCCTCGCCCCCAGGACAGATTTGAATATTTCCAGGCATCGTGACACGGTCGGCGTGGTTGCGGACGAATGCCCGAATACGGGATTTCAATTCCGGCTGTGCGTTGGCGACATGCTCGTCCAGCCAGAACTGAACCTTGGGAGGCTGCACGCCGGACGATTCTAATAACTCCAGCAACACGGACTGATCCCGCCCGAAGACGTCTTCCGTGAAACGGAGCCGGTGCACAAACGGCACCTGAAAAACCACATCGCTGTCGTACGAATTCTGTGCAGTCATGTTCTCAACAGGTTGGACGTTCTAAGACGAACGGTTCGGGTCCGCGTTGGGTAGGAATGGGCGTCTCGACCGGTGGGTATCAATCTCACTCACAATTTTGTATCAGTCAATTTTGGTAGATGGGACAAGGACATTGCAACTCTCCGCCGCAAACATCGCAGCGTTCCCCACCAAGACTGGAGAAGATTGATATGAACCGCACATTCGCTGCGATCCTTTTTGCCGTTTGTGTCGCTGGGAATGGTTCGTTGGCCTCGGCTCCGAATGTCCTGTTGATTGTGACCGACGATCAGCGTCCAGATACGATTCATGCCTTGGGGAACGAAGTCATTCAAACTCCCGCTCTCGATGACTTGGTGGCTCGGGGGACGACGTTCACGCGTGCCATCACGGCGATTCCGATCTGTGTCGCCAGCCGAGCGGAGTTGCTCACGGGACGCGACGGCCGCTTCAATGGCCAGGACAATTTCGGTTTTTCCCCCAAGCCAGGCGTCCCCCACCTCGCAAACGTCTTGCGTGATCAAGGCTACGAGACCTGCTATGTCGGCAAATGGCACACGGTCGGCCGACCTTCAGACAGCGGATATGAGACGACTGAAGGGTTGTATGGAAGCGGCGGCGGGAAATACCCGTTGACCTTTCCCCTCGACTGGAAGGGGATGGAAGTCACCGGTTATCGCGGTTGGGTGTTCCAGACGGACGATCGGACGATCTTTCCCGATCGCGGAGTTGGTCTGACGCCCAACATCAGTGAAAATTTCACGGACGCCGCACTCGCATTTTTGAAAAGGCGAAGCGAGCGGCCATTCTTCCTTCACGTGAACTACACCGCTCCGCACGATCCTTTGTTCGTTCCTAAGGGCTTCGAGACGCGACACGCGGATCTCGATGTTCCGCTTCCGAAGAACTTTGTTCCCGAGCATCCGTTCGACCACGGCAACGCAGGGGGCCGCGACGAGGTGTTGTTCAGTTCTCCTCGCACCCCTGAACAAACCAAGGCGGGACTCGCCGTGTATTATGCGGTGATCGAACATCTCGATCAGCAGGTCGGCCGTTTACTCGAAGGGCTCCAGGCGGATGACCTTTCTCAGGAAACTCTGGTGATCTACACGAGTGACCATGGCCTCGCGATGGGCAGCCATGGACTTCGCGGAAAGCAGAACATGTACGAACATTCGGTCGGTGTCCCCCTGCTCTTCGCGGGGTCGGACGTCCCAGCGGGGAAGAGGACGGACGCCCAGTGTTACCTTCGGGACCTGTTTCCCACCATCTGTGACTACGCGGGAGCCAAAATTCCTGAGACGGTCCATGGCAAAAGCCTGAAGCCAGTCATCGAGGGAACTCAGGAGACCGTCTACGACGCGGTGTTTGCGCATTACAAGGACTCTCAACAGATGGTTCGCACGGAGCATTGGAAATATGTGCGATATCCGCTCGTTGATCGGGAGCAACTTTTCGATCTGAGAAACGAGCCGCTGGAAATGAACAACCTGATTCAAAACCCAGAACATGCCACTGTTGCGGACAACCTGCGGAGCCGTTTGAACGAATGGAAGCAAGAATCCCTCGACTGACCCACTCTCAACTCTCGTCCCTCATCTATCAACCACCTTAATCACAGCGACACATTCGGTCCGCTGCGGTGTTTCACTTGAATCGGACATCTGATCTCTCTGGAGCAACTCATGCAGCGACGCAATTTTCTTCAGCTTTCTACCCTTGGCGGTATCAGCCTTTGGACTCCTGGAGTCTTCGCCGACTTTCTCGCAACTCCCCGGATGACGGAAGGGCCGTTCTATCCCGATCACATGCCGCTGGATACCGACAACGATCTAATCATTCTCAATGATTCGCTGACTCCGGCGGCCGGAGCTGTCACCCATTTGACCGGACGAGTCTTGACGACCTCGGGTGAACCAGTCAGAAACGCATTCGTTGAAATCTGGCAAGTCGACAACAACGGAGTCTACCTGCACACCAGCTCCGACAGTGGCGACAAACGCGACAAGAACTTTCAGGGATACGGCCGTTTCCTCACCGACTCGAAAGGCCAGTACTATTTTCGGACGGTGAAGCCGGTTCCCTACCCCGGTCGCACGCCCCACATTCACGTCGGCGTCAGCCAACATGGCCAACGTGTTCTGACCACCCAACTGTTTGTGAAGGGAGAACCCCAGAACCAGACGGATGGCCTCTATCGAAGCCTGGGAGATGCCAAGACTCGTGAACTGGTGACCCCGGAGTTTCAGGCCATTCCTGATTCGAGGATCGGGGAATTGGCCGTGAACTTTGACATCGTCTTGGGACGAACCCCGGACGAGAACGAAGAACGAGCCCCTCTCGGGGGACTGGGGCGGCCCGAGTTCAATGGTCGTGGCCCCGG
>JAGQQQ010000169.1 GCA_020426125.1 Planctomycetaceae bacterium | reverse complement strand
TCGACAACGTCCATTCCCTCGACGACTTTGCCAAATGGGGAGAACCCTTGGCTGTCCAGAAACGAATTGTTGCCGAAGTTGATAAACACCTGTGAAGTGCGGCTATTGGGGCCGGATGTGGCAAAGGTGATCATTCCTCGGGTGTTCGACTTGGTCACTTTGTCATCCGGGATCGTCTTGACTCTCCAATCAGCGGAAACTTTGGGATCCGCGTTGATCCCGAACTGGACCATAAACCCTTCGATCACGCGGAAAAATCGAGCATCGTCGTAGAATCCCGACTCAACGAGTTCCTTAAACCGAGCGGCCCCCTGGGGAGCCCAGTCGGGATGGACCTCGATGACGACGTCCCCTTTGGAGGTTTCGAGTTTGACTTTGTACACGTTGGCATTCTCCGTTTCTGCTGCGCCATCGTTGGCTTCGGTGGCGACCGTTTGCGTTTCATCCGGGGGAATGGGATCCCAATCTTTTGTCGTATTCTCCGACGGTTCTCCAACACAGGAGGTCGCAGATAACAACAGAGCGAAACAAGCGATTTCGATTAGTCTCATGTCGAGTGTCCTTGAGTCCGATGGAACGATACTTTGAGAAGAGTAGCACCTCTCCCAGTGAACGAAAGGCTCCGCCGAACCGCCAGATCAAAAAGCGCTCCCGAACAGGGGATCGGCGGCTTAGAAAATCCCGAGTTGATCTCGAGCCTCTTCCGTCATTCGTTCCGGGGACCAAGGGGGAGACATCACCAGCTTGATCTCAGCCTTTTCCACATCTCCAAGTTGCTCCAGCGCCATCTTTGACTGCTGAACGATTTGTGGTCCAGCGGGGCACGCCGGGCTGGTCAGCGTCATGTCGACCTTGACCGTCCCCTGTTCCTGAGAAATGTCGTAGACTAAGCCGAGGTCGACGATATTCACCATCAATTCCGGATCAATCACCTGTCGCAAGGCTTCCAAAAGTTCCTCATCCGCAGCCATGGCGGTCGTCCTCATCACTCGTAGAATATCGCAATTCGATTGGGATTGTAGGCCGATTCCAACCGAGATCAAAGGCGCGGCAAGGCACCGTTCCGGAAGTTTTTGGTCCACTGGTGTGCTTTGCTCGGTCTTGTCGATGGTTCGTGCGGCGGTCACGATGCTCGTTCTGGCCTGGATTCTGTCGAGGCAATGAAAAAACCTGCCTGGGGATTCGTCCTCAGACAGGTCCGGTCGAAAAATTCTCACACTGGCATGTGTTCGTGGTCGGGAGTCCTCACGCGACTAAACGGCGGCCGCTTCCACCAACGGCATATCTCCCAGGAGGCCCTCCAATTCGGCGATCTCCTGGTATTGATTCTGACGCTTTTGCTCGACCTCCTCGCTCCAATCCTGCTGTTCAAGGGCCACGGAACTGCGAACGTAACGAAGTCCTCGGAGCAGCATTTCCTGTTGACGACGGGTCAGTCGGATATTTTTTTCTGACATGATCAGGGGTTTCCAGTCTTCGCTGAAGATTGACCCATCTCAGTCATCCGTGACGTTGGGGAACTCAGCCTCAATCCGCCCACAAGGGGGCGTTCCTAGTGAAAAGGCGAACTCGTCAACACTTTTGAGTCGCCGTATCTCATTGATCGAAACTATTTTGCCAAAACTTGCCGAGGTTTCAAGAAAGAAGTTCAATCGCAATAACCAGCAAATTTTGCCGTTCGGCTCCGTGCCTCGCGATCTTCTCGACTGAACTTTCTCGTCGGAAGGTTATCCGGCAGAACCATTTGTGCTGGCTCGCAGGAGTCCTCCCTCGACCGCTTCAGCCATTGCTTTGGGGACTTCGGCTTCAGCAAGAACCACTTTCGCGCGGTTCTCCTGCGTTCTTGCCTGCATTTCCTGTTCCGTTGCAACTGCCTCGGCACGGCGCTGCTCAGCTCGCGCGCGGGCGACACGCATATCCGCTTCCGCCTGATCGGCTTGGAGGCGAGCCCCGACATTGTCTCCCACGTCGATGTCCGCGATGTCGATGGAGACGATTTCGTACGCCGTCTGCGAGTCGAGGCTTTTCTTCAGAACCGCCTCCGCGATCAGCATGGGATTCGCGAGCACGTGTTTGTGAGTTTCGGAAGAGCCAATTGCTGAAACAATCCCCTCGCCGACCCGGGCGATCACGGTATCCTCGGTCGCCCCGCCGACGAGTTGGGACAGATTTGTCCGCACGGTCACCCGGGCTCGAGCTTTCAGCTGGATGCCGTCTTTCGCGACGCCATCCAGCGTGGTGCGGCCATGTCTCGTGTCCGGGCAGTCGATCACCTTGGGATCGACTGACGTTCGAACCGCTTCCAAAACATCACGGCCAGCCAGGTCGATGGCAGCCGCCGTATCCCAGTTCAACTCAATTTGAGCCCGATGCGCCGCAATCAATGCTCGGACCACGCGGACGATGTTTCCGCCGGCGAGATAATGAGACTCCAGATTGCGAACAGAAATATCGGTTAACCCCGCTTGAACCGCCGTGATTCTCGCATCCACGATCGAAGTCGGGTTCACCTTCCGCAACGACATCCCGATCAGGTGCCAGGGAGAAATCCAGGCTTGGCTGAAAAACGCCCTGAGCCAAATGTTGAAGTATTTCCCAAACAGGAAAATCAGGATCAGGCCCAAGATCCCCAGGAAGATCACGCCGATGCCAAAAAGCACCGCCCAGAGTCCCACGTCATTGGGTCCTCCCTGAGCGACTGTTAAGAATTCTGATGGAACAATACTCACAAACGTCTCCATCGAATACGAACTCCAACACGAATCTTGTCAAGCAAACTGGCAAGTCCGAACGAAGGACCGCCTCTCCCCGTCAGTCTTGCAGGTTTGCCCAGCCGATACAATCGACTGTCGATCAGGAGCGGCCCGCTCAGATCCCCTTGTTCTCCAGGAGGTCCGAGGGCAAGTCATGAAGAACGGAAACCGTTGACTGCCGATCAGGTGGGTCTGTCAGCTTTTCCTGACCGAAACGGCGGCTCCATCGGCGATCTGATCACTGGGATGGAGGATCACTTGCTCGCCGTTCTTGAGTCCGTTGAGGATTTGTGCGCGGAGGCCGTTGTTCTCACCCACTTCGACTTTTCGCAATCGTGCGGCCTCTTTCTGGACGACGAACACGGCCCAGTCATCGCCATCCCGGAACAGGGCTCCCGTGGGAACGGAGATCGTTTCGTCACCGTCCCAGACGATGATTTGAGCTTCGACGCGGTAGCCGTCTCCCAATTCCTCGCGGTCACTCAGGGAGCCGATGAAGTCAAGAACGACGTTCACACGTTGTTCCTCAACCCCGAGTGCGGAAACTTTTGTAAATCCCGATGGTTCCACAAGACGCACGACTCCCAGTAACGGATCCGAGCCGCCCCATTGCTCGAATCGCGCCTGTTGCCCTGGACGAATCCGCACCGCATCACTCGACAGGACATCCACGACCACTTCCAGGTCCAGCGGATCACCCAACTCCAACAGGGCCGCTCCCGGGGAAACGACCGACGAACTCTCCTGCATGACGCGCAAGACACGACCCGTAATGGGCGAGGTGATTTGAAATTCCTCGCCGACAACGTCCGTTT
>JAGQQQ010000168.1 GCA_020426125.1 Planctomycetaceae bacterium | reverse complement strand
CACTTATTGATCGCCCGGTCCTAAGGAGAACGCAGTATCTTTTCCATTTTGCGTCCTTTTGCCAACTCATCCACCAATTTGTCCAAGTAACGGACCTGTTTGGTCAATAGAGTCTCTATCTCTTCAATGCGATACCCACAAATTGATCCGGTAATCAGGCTCGCATCGGGGTTGACGTTGGCCTCAGAAAAGAACTGTTCGAATGTCGAACCGTTCTTGATCAGTCGCTGCAGATCCTTCGCATTGAATCCCGTCAGCCATGCGATGACTTGGTGGAGTTCTTCTTTCGTTCGCCCCTTTTTCTCGATTTTCGCAACGTAGTGTGGATAGACCGACGCGAACGTCATTTTCGCAATCCGCTCGTCATGATCTTTCGTTGTCTTCATGCGGAATCCTCAATCGAAAGCGGCAGGTTGACATTGCCGCCGGGATAGGTGAAGCGTACGAGAGTACCATGCCCACGTCGTCGGGTGTCACTGTTTCGGTCAGCGGAAATTGTGGGGGCGACAATCTTCCCTCGCGGCTCCTCACCGGATTGACCTGTATTGTAATTTCTGCCTGATGTGGTTGGCCCCCGCAAGCGCCGTCTCACCCACACCTAAGCGATTGCTGTGCGCGGCCAAGGAATGAATCCCGCTGATGCCGATCCACGACATCTTTCGCATTCCGGCGGAGAGCGATGTTTATCCGATCCCGAATGGCATTGTTGCCCCATCTGGAAACGAGCGAAGAAGGAGACGGGACGGACGTCCCAAATCGTCTGGTTCACAGCACCATCGGAACGAACCACGTCGTCCAATCGAGGAGTTCGTTGTCAGAAGCAGCACGCGAATCTTCTCCCCGTTATCGTTTTCGGCGTTTGCGAGACCTTCGGTTCGATTGTTTTGACGGGACTCGGGAAGGCCGCGCGACGGCCTTGGACTCAGTTAACGGCGTCTTCGCACCGGCCGATTCCTCTGATTCGTCCACTGACTGGACTGATTCTCGCGTCGAAATTAATGCCGCTGTGGGAGGATGTCTCCGATCCAGTGATAACTGGAAAAGCTCATGGTTGAAGATCTTCACCAAGGCATGAAGGCATGATACGACAATCGGACCGATAAAAACCCCCCAGAGGCCCATCGCCTGAATCCCACCCAGCACGCTGATGAATGCCAGGAGCGGATGCAACTTCGTGTCGGAGTTGAGAACCCAAGTCCGGATAACGTTATCCAGAAAGCCGACGAACATCGCACCATAGAGGCTTAAGAACACCGCGGCCGGCCAGTGCCCCTGCATAAATAAAATTACCGCGCAGGGAACCCAGACAAGCCAAGTTCCGGCCAGGGGAATCAATGCCGCGAACGCTGCTAGCACGAACAGCACAAAGACGTGATGGAATCCCAGGATCCAAAGGGCGAGAGTCGTGGCGAATCCCTGCGCCAGAGCGGCCAGGAAAGTTGCGAGGACGACAGAGCGAACGACCTTGGCGAATTCCAGAAGTAGTTCGCGCTGATACTCCGCATGAACGGGGATCAGCTTCTCGGCGGATGCGATCAGTTCGGTCCCATCGGCGAAGAAATAGTAAACGGCGATGCCGTAGATCATGATGCCGACGAGAATCGTGACAATCGTTCCGACGGCTCCCGATAAGATTCCGAAGGTGCTTCCCGCGGCGAGTCCCAGGGACCGGTCTCCGAGTTTGCTAAATGCTTCTTTCAGGCGTTTTCGCATATCGGCGGCAACATTTTCGGGATCCCGTTGCCGATCGTCCGGGAGAAAACTGTTGCCGAACTCGACGGCCCGTTCAAAGTACGTCGAGGAACGGCTCCCAGCTTTTGCGGTGACATCGGAGATCATTTCCCTCCACTGGTCGTTGTCCGCGAGCCGATTCGCGAAGGTATACAACTGCAAAGAGGCAATCGTCGTGCCCACGATCATTGGGACCATGATTGCCGCGAGAATCGTTGCCGTCGCCAGTCCGGCGGACAGCGGAATGCGGTGCTCGGTTCGGTGAAGAAAATACCGAAACAACGGCTGGCACACGACGGCCGTCATTCCGGCCAGGAACAATGGCAGCAGAAACGGGGCGACCACCTGAAAAAAGGTGATCCCCAAAATCACGATCAATGCCAGCATCACCGCCAGGGAGACCAGCCGCGGCATCGAACGCAGGGACTCCCCGGAGTTTCTCGAAAACATGGTTCAATCTATGAGCCGAAATGGAGAACGTCAGCGCGTCCGAGTCCGCTCGGATGCCTTGAGGTTACAGTCCCGCATTCAGTGGTTGAAGATTCTCGGGCAGGAAACGACCGTCTTTGCGAATCAACTGTCCATCGAAGGAAATCTCTCCTCCCCCGTATTCGGGAGTCTGAATCAGGACCAGATCCCAGTGCACGGTGCTGCGATTCCCATTATCGGCGGAGTCATAAGCGTTCCCTGGCGTCAGGTGCATGGATCCGCCGATCTTCTCGTCAAACAGCGTGTCAAGCATGGGATGTTTCACGCTGTTGTTGCATCCCAGCGACCATTCTCCGATGTATCGGGCTCCCTCGTCCGCGTCGAGGATTTCGTTTAAGCGCTGCGTCTGTCCCGCACAACTCGCGTCGACGATTTTTCCATTTCGGAACTCAAATCGAATCCGATCAAAGACAACACCTTGATAGAGTGAACTGGCGTTGTAGGTAATGACCCCATTAACGGAATCGCGGACAGGCGCCGTGAAGACTTCGCCATCGGGAATGTTGCGCCCCCCAGCACAGGGGATGACGGGGATCCCTTTGATCGAAAAGGCCAGATCCGTCCCTGGCCCCTTGATATGGACTTGATCGGTTGCGAGCATCAGTTCCTTCAGCGGCTCCTGATGTTTGGCCATGGCCGCGTAGTCAGCGGTGCAGACGTCGAAGTAGAAGTCTTCAAATGCTTCCGAGCTCATCCGGGCGGATTGAGCCATCGAGGGCGTGGGATAGCGGAGGACCACCCATTTCGTCTTTGGAACGCGGATGTCAATGTGGACGGGCTTCCAGAGATGGTTTTGCATCCGTTCCATCTGTTCTCCGGAAACATCGGAGAACTGGCTGGTGTTCTCTGCCCCGCGAATTCCCACGTAGGCGTCCATCTGCGACATCACGGACGCTTCGAATTCGCCCATTTTCTGGAGCGTCTCAGCGGATCCGTACTTGTAGATCGAGCGGAGAACAGAATTGCTTTTCCAGGAAACGAACGGGTTGCCCCCTAGTTCGCTGGCACGTTGCACGAGTGCGTTGACCAAATTCGGCGTCGGCAGATCAAACGCTTCGATCAAGACCTTCTCGCCGGGTTGAAGCCGGCAACTGTGTGTCAAAAGAACTTCGGCAAGCTGGGTAATTCGTGGATCGCGCACGGTCTTCTGTTCCCTGCAATGGTCGACTTTTTCTGGATTCTCGGAGACCTGTGAACTTCGGATGATTCACGGGGAATCTGCTTGTAATAGGGAGAAAACTCCAATTGCATGAGACGCGTCCCTAGAGCAGGGAGTCGACCAGCATCCTGAGTTTTCGCATTTCGAGCGGGCGATTCTCGATGTCACCAACTCCGGGCAGAATCTCGACGGACAGAGCGCGGTTGTATCGCTGGCGCTCCAACTGGGAAACCAGTCGGCTGTAGTCAATGTGCCCCAGGCCGACCTGGACCTGCAACTTGTCCTGGGTCGAATCGCGGAGGTGGACATGCAGCGTGTGGGGAGCCACGAGATCGACGACCGTCTCTTCGATCCGCTCATCGAGAAAATAGCTGGGATCGAAGGCAATTCCGAGTTTTTTGACGGATTGACACAGTTCAACGGCCGTGTGCGCATCTCCACTGAGACTTTGAGCCTGTGTCCGCAGACCCACGCGGATCCCTTGAATGGCCGCCATATCGACCAGCGTTTTCAATCGATCAATTTCCGAGTTAAAAGGCGTTCCCACCGGGGAAGATGGAACCACGATCTGCGTTACTCTGAGAGTTTTGGCGATCCGGCAGAGCTCCTCGAAGACGTCTTCCCCGACGTCTTGTGCCAGCGTGATCGCAATGGGGGAGAGCCGGGTCTTATCACGAAGTTGGAGAAGAAAGTCGTCTTGATTGGCGACGACTTCCGAGGGTTTCAGAGAACCCTCTTCATCCATCCAGAATTCCACCTTGTCGAATTCCAGATCCGCGATCTGATCCAGTGCCTGCCAGAAGTCCATTTCCGCAAAGCATCGGGTCGAAGCTGCCACAAACACGCGTACACTCCCTCGTCGCAGTCACATCTCAGTTGGAGATCAATCACCTTTTCGGTCGCCGTCCCTCGACATGGGGATCAACACAACTCGCCGCACGAAGATGTTGAACGGGACAATCTACGTGATTGATACAGACCCCGTACTCTATTCCGGTTGTAGGGATCCTGCAAGATCGTCGAATTCGAAGGATTCTCCTTCCCACACGATTCTGGCGGATTGTTCGCATTTTACCGTCCGTTCTGCCGATAACCAAACTGAGGAGTGCGATCTGTCCGTGCAAATGGGATTCGGAAGTGCCGTCTCGGCGAAATCCGCCGTTTTGTGACGCTGTGCGGAGCCCCAATCGTTTGGATGATCATCCGACTCCTCACGAACGATGCCGATAATCCGTTGTGCTACGAACGGTGAATTGTTTCGCCGCGTGAGCAGATTTTTGAAACATGACCAGTTTGGTTCCGGCTGGGAGTCCAATCCAGCCGGACTGGGACATCGGGGACAATGGAAATGACGAAGAGAAACTTCCACGCTTTGACGGCCTGCATGCTGGTTTTGGCAGTGTCGAGCGGATGCCAGACAATGAACGGAACAACCGTCCGTGGGCAAGGTCCAGACTATTGTCCTCCAGGAGGAAACGTACCAACCGGTTACGCTCCCCCTTCACCCGGTGCCAAGGTGGCCCATGCGTACGATGCGGTCTCAAACACGGATCCCGCACGGGTGATGCAGGCGGGCTTTCGTGGACACGTTGACCAGTGCGACGCATACAATGCCGCCAAGAGCGGAATCAATGATGCCTGGCACGAAGCTCACAACACTCACACGACATACTTCAACCAAAACTCCGGCGTCGGCCGCGGTTTTGGCGGAGCGATGTCCCCTCCGTACGGTCCCGGCGGCGGAAACGGCTTGATGCAACAGCCTTGGTGCCCGAGCGGGTACTGTCCCGGAGGTCATGGGGCCATTGGTGCTGGCAACCAGTTCAACTGGTACCCCAAACACGGTTTCTCCTACGCCTATGAGCGGCCGAACGATCTCGTCTATCCCCCCGCTGGCGGGATTGGTGGCGCGGTCGTCTACCCGTATTACACTCACAAAGGTCCCAGCGACTTCTTCCGGAAGAATTAAGTGACCGCAGGCAATTCACGACTCTCACAACACCCGCTGTTTGGCAGCGGGTGTTTTCGTTATTCCCGAGTGAGATTGGCAAGTTTCGGGGTGAAACTTCCGGTCGGCCCCCCTGACGTCGAATGGAAAGAATTGGGCGATCATTTTCTGTTGAGGTCGCCAATTTCGTTGCTGAGTTAGTAGACTTTCAGGATTCCATCGGAAAGCAAGGACCATCGACATGGTGTTCGCTGGCGTGGGCCGAACAGAAATCTCCCCCTTCCCCGGGGTCGAACTGACCGGATGGGGATACTACATCGAAAGGGTCTGGCAACGGGTTCATGATCCGCTGCATGCGACCGCATTGGTCTGCGAGTCGGGCTCCAACCCTGTCGTTTTGATCACACTCGACCTGATGTTGATCGATGCGAAGTTCACCGCCCGTGTTCGGGAACAACTTCAGGCCAGGCTCGGCCTTCCCCCCGTATCGATCATGCTGACCTGTTCCCATAGTCACAATGCCCCTGCGGCAGGGGGACTCCGCGGGGTCGGGGAATGCGACCCGAAGTATGAAGCCTGGGCCGCCGAGCAGGCCGTGGCTGCCGCGATCATGGCCTGGGAGCAGCGTGAGCCCGTCGGTCTTAAGACGACGAGCGGCCATTGCGCTGGCCTGACTTTTAACCGGACTCGGCCAGTAGGTCTCGTCGACGACTTACTGACAGTCGCGAGCTTCCAGCGAGTCGACGGCACCCCGTTGGCAGTCCTCGCCAACTTTGCGGCCCATCCGACGGTGACCACCGATCTCCGACCATTCGATGTCAGCCGAGATGTTCCCGGACAAGTCTGCGATCTGCTGGAGGAACATTTTCCCGGGGCCCTTGCCATGTACGTGCAAGGAGCCTGCGGCGATACCAATTTCCTTCGCGAGTTTCAGACCGATGATCGCTACCATGAACCAGCTGCCCGTCTCGCCGAAACGGCCATTCAGCTTCTCACGGAAGCCACTGAATCAAAATTCGATACCGTCTGTTCGTCCTCGCGAGTGGCTGACCTTCCCACCCGGCGATGGACGCTCGCCGAGATCCAACATGATCGCGACGAGGCTCAACGACGCTTGGAGACAGAAGACTTCTCGGGGTGGCGGGAAACGATTGGTCGGTCGATGACTAACCGTCCCGATGACATGGTCACCCGCCATGGAGGCGACGAAGCGAAAGCCGTTCGGGCAATGTGTCGGTTTCATCTGGAATGGACCGATGAGATCCTTCGCGACCTGGAGACTCGCGAGGAGATTTTGTCGACGGAAGTTCAAACTCTCCGGATCGGCGATTTGCACATCGTCGCCAACTCGTCGGAATTCTTTTCCCCATTCGCACTCGATGTCCGAGACAGAGCCAACGTCCCCGCACTGATGATGGCCTGTTATTCGAACGGGCGAATCGGCTATCTGCCCGACGAATACGACATCAACGCGAGGAGCTACGCCGGGTTCCAGTCGCCAAAGTATTGCAATCAGTTTCCATTTACGGCCGACTCCGGCCCGGTGATGTGCGACGCGATGGTTGCGACCATCGCCGACTGTCAGTCAGAATTCTCCTCGAAGAGGAACGTCGACAGATTGTAATTGGCTCTATAACAGGATCACGGCAACGAGAGCATCGCCGAAAACTTGGAGTGCGGTGACTCGTCACCGCTTTCAACTTAAAAGCCACTCGGATTCACTTGGAAATCGGTCAGTTGATATGAACGTTTCGCTGGAGAGAAATCTCCGACGAGTCGGAGCATTCCAAAGCGGGACATCCACAGAGAAGCTGCTTTGTCACAAACCCCCCTTGTTCGACCTACTGAGAATGTCATGACTCGCACCGTTGTTCGACCAGAAAAATTGGATCTCGATTCCCCGGGCCGCCGCGACTACTGGTTGGCGTTAGAGCATGACAGTATTTGGGGGGACCATCTCATTCCGGTCACTGTCTTTGTGGGACCGGAGACTAAGGACGGGCAAGGGCTCGTTGCGTTTGGATCGAACCATGGCAATGAGTACGAAGGCCCCGTGGCCCTGAAACATCTGCTTCGCGAGATCAAAATCGACGACGTGCGTGGCCGGATCATCCTGATCCCCGTGCTCAATCCGGTCGCCTTTCTGTCAGGCACCCGAGAAAGCCGAGACGAAGACGGCGTCAATCTCAATCGAGCGTTTGTCGACGGAGCCGGGACGAACCCGGCCCTCGCGGGGATCACGCATCGGATCGCGGCCTTTGTGCGGGAATTCATTTGGCCTCGCGTTCACTTTGTGCTTGATCTCCATTCCGGCGGAGACGTCGCCCGGTTTTCGATCTGCTCCAACTTCCATCACGTCGAGGATCCGGAACTCGCCAAAAAGATTGAAGAGACCGCCCGGTGGTATGGAACCCCTTCGCTGATGGTCTACCAGAACCTGACTCCCGGTCTGCTCCCAAGTGAAGCGGAACGGTTGGGGAAGATTACCGTCGGAACGGAACTGGGATGGGGCAGGGCGGTCAATCCCGAAGGAGTCCGCTATGGCCGACAAGGCGTCCTCGCGGCGCTCATCAATAACCAACTGTTACACGGCAAGATCGAACCGATCGCCCATCATAAAGCGGGCACACAACGCAAACTGGAAATGGTTGACCGAGACTGCTTTACCGTGGCTCCCTTCGCTGGCCATTATGAGCCGCTGGTCGAGTGTGGAAGTGAAGTCCGCAAAGGACAAACCTTCGGCCTCTTGCACGACTTCGACCACATCGATCTCGAACCTTGGCCCTGCGTCGCCGCCCTCGACGGTGTGCTACTCGCACAAGCCTGGGTCGCGCCCGTCGCCAAGGGACAACACATCGGCGTCGTTGCCCGCGAGATTCGTTGACATCTCCCACGCCGAGAACTGGGATCCCTGCCCGGAACCGGATCGAGTCCGCCCTACCGCGACCGTTTGGAAAGTCCCCGGCATCTCACGCCCGCTCGCGGACGACGGATGGGGCGGATCTCACAGCAACGGAGCCAATCGGAAACAACTCGCACCAGTTGTCGGATAGGGAAGTCGGCCTTTCGGGAGTTTCGGATTGCCTCGACCGCCGACACTTCGATTCATGGGACTAATCAGTACGAACACTCTGATTTGACAGGTTTCCGAAGTCGATCCGTAGGCTCGTGGTCCTGCTCGCTGTCAGTTCATCGCCCCGTCATTCCAGGTTGGATGCTGCACTAGCTTTTGACAAGGTCGTACTCTGGGATGAAGCAACGACGGCCGTGTTGAACAATGAAGTAGCGTCCCAGGGCGTCCAAACGGACAATCCGGCGAACTCCGTCGGCGTCGAGGCAGAACATCCGCCCGTTGTCCTCGACGTAGATTGCGACGGCTGGTGAGGTCGGCTCAGTGAGCGGATCGGCGACACTCGGTTGAGGAGCATTCGGATTGAAACCGCCGTTCGGGGGGAGACTTCCAGGATTCCCATCACTGGCGAGTGGGGCGTTGGAAACATTTGAGTTTGCCAAGGGAGCGGAAACTGCGGGGCCATTCGCCACGGGAGCCGTGGCAACGGGGGCATTCGCAGCCGCCGCATTGGTAATTGTGCTGGAAGCGACGGGCGCGCTCACAGCCCCAGCGTCTTGAATGGGAAACTGGGCCGGAGGTTGAGAAGGACCATTCGCGGAGGGGGCTGGCGCTTCGGCGGTTTGCGGAAACCCTTCGACGGGCGGAACCAACGGCCGGCCATTGAGCGGAAGTCCCAACAACACAGGTGTTTCGTATCGGCGGCCTCGCACGTATGGAGCACACCCAGCTTGAGCAACTTCTCCAGCGGCGATCGTCGTGAGAAGAGTGGCGATTGCAAGTTTTGGCAAGCTGTGGAAAAAAGCCATGATGTTCCTCGTTTTCGTTTGGCCTGTTGGCGGCAATCTCTCTACAGGTTGAAGCGAAAGGAGTTCGCCACGTGTTACCGTTCAATTGAGGTAAACGGAGCCAATTGGCAATCTTCCCGGGAGTTGAAGAGTTTCTGGCAGATCTGCTGGGAAGAAAATGAACAAACGAACACATCTGCAGTCGCAATCTTGAAACTGGGAGACATAGAGAGCTTGGGATGTCGACGCCGCTCGCTGGTCGTCACGATAGGGCCAAAATCCGATTCAGAATTCGAGAAGGCCCCTTCCTAGACACCGAAACACTCCATAACCCCTTGTGTAAAAGAGGATAGGAAATATCACCCGTGCCTTTACCCCGCGTAACGAGTGCGGCGGAGACACCTGCGAATTTTCCGATCCTCACTGTAACTCGCTGAGGGAATCAGTAGCTCTGGAAGTCTCAGTCGGAAACGACCCCATCTTGACCTTTATGCAAAAAAGTCGAGATTCATTCGATGGCCCCCGTTATCGGGTGAATGGCTGAACGAAAACTCCCACGCCCCCTGAGCCAAAGAGACAAATTGCGAGAATCGTGATTTCCAATGAGTGGGTGTCTGGACTGCGAGTCCGATCTGATTGTCATGGTTTCAAAGTCACCGGTGCGATCGCTTTCGTCTCATTCCTGATCGCGATTCTCATCTTTGCGATCAAGCCATCCTTGAGAATCTGGCGGGGGTTCTCGACTTCCGCCCAGATCCGGACTTGCTGGCTCACTTCGTTGATCTGGGGATCAACAAAGCTGACTTCCCCAGGAAACTCCATCTCGCGAATCCCTAGGGGCAGCGACTCCCCCGAAAGTTGAATCGCGACGGGATCTCCGGGTTGGACTCGCCAAGAATCCGCAACGGGAAGAAACCCCTCGACACGCATCCTGTCAAAGTTGGCAATTTCCACAACAGGGCTTCCAGCCGCAACGGCTTCCCCTGGACGCTGGTGCACGTTAAGAACGGTCCCGGAAACTGGTGTGCGGATCCGATAGGATTCAACCGCGGCCTCCGCTTCCATCCGCCTCAGTTCCGCCAGTTCCAGGTGATGGGACGCCTGCTCGATCTGGAGCAAGGCCCGTTCCGCGGCGAGCCGCAGTTTGAGGACCTCCATCTCCGCGTGGCCCCCCGGAATTTCCTGATTGAGTTGTTGAGCTTTTGAGTATTCAAGTGTTGAGAGTTCGCTTAGTTTTCTGGCGTATCGGAGATCGACATCGTTTCCCGCTTCCTGTTGAGCGGAGGCGAGCAGGGTTCTGGCCGCGTCATCACGAAACTGGACGACGACATCCCCTTGTTTCACCACCTGCCCCGCGTGAACGGGGATTGAAGCCACGATTGCCAGTTTTTCTCCGGCAAGCACAACCCGTTCGACAGCGGACACCCGGCAATCGCGCACTTCGAGAATCTCACCACCACACGCATGGCTCAGCGTGAGAATGGACAAGGCGAGTACAGTGACCACTGAACCGAAAGAATGCGATCGCACGGTCGGCCTCCTTGCCACAAAATTAACGAACGACAATCGAAACGGTATCCCGTCTTCCCGGGATGGGGCAAGAGGAAACCCGTATTGACCCAAACGTTTGATTTGCTGAGACTTCGGAATTATTCAGCGAGGCTGGCCGTCGAACACACCCGGGAAAATCGACAGGATGACTCCGCCATCGATGTCCACTGAACGAGTTGTTGATGCCTGGGAGAAATCCCAGCCCGTGCCGGATCGTCTCTGGAACCATCTCACCCAGCTTCGCGGACTCCTGACTCAAAATCTCCCCGCTCACGCATTTTTCGAACTCCTGTTGTCGAAATGCTGCGAACTGGACGACGTCAGTGCCGGCGGAGTTTGGATGGCTGGCGAGTCACGAAAGCTCGCTCTGTATCTGGGACAAAACTTCGAATCGGAAAACGCGAACTTTGATTCCACGCAGAACCAGCGGAATCAGGATTCCCTTGTGTTGGGTTGGCAGGCGGAGAAACCGATTCTCGCGGAAAGTCCATTCCCAGGGGACCCGGATGGGAAAAGCGTTTTGCTGATTCCCCTGCGAAACAGGAGGCACAAAGTTGGTGTCATTCAATTCTTTCTGAAAGAAGCCCCGGATCGCTATTTCGGACACGGCTGGCAAGCGGCATTTCAGGAACTGAAGGATGTTGGAGACCGATTTCTCCAACGTTCGGAAGAGTCAGCGAGGGCCGCAGATCCCGTCGAAAGCCTCGCCGTTCTCCGAACAATGACGGAGAGGATTCATCGATCCCTCTCCCTCCAGGAGACCGCGAATGCAGCCGTGAACGAGATGCGTGGGGCCTTCCAATGTGACAGGGTCTCCTTGTTTCTCGGTTCGCCAGGGAAGCCAAGATTGGTCGCCGTGAGCGGCGTGGAGAACTGGCATCCTCGTTCGCGGCAAGTCGGACTGCTGACGACCTTTCTGAGACGCGTCACACCATCGGGGCAACGCTTCCTGTTTCTTCCCGGCGAGTCCCAGGATCTTGAGTTTGCGACGGAACTGGCAGACTATCTCGTGACAAGCGGCACCAGCGTCGTCTTGATCGAACCCGTCTTTCCGCCGCCCAACGATTCGGCTCCCTTCAGAAACCGGCGGCGGCCCTCTGTCCCACTCGGCTGGATCGTCTGCGAACATTTCCAGGACGATCTCCCGAGTTGTGCCCTCTTGCAGCGGATCGAGTTTGCCGCGACGCAAGCAGGGATGGCGATCGCGAAGGCGCAGCAGTACCATCGCCTGGAAATGATTCCCGGTCTGAGGATGCTGGGGGCCATCTGCTCGTCTGTTCGAAGTTCCTGGTCTTTGACGGCGATCTTTCTGATCTTGATGTCAGCCGTCTTGATCTCTGGGATGGTGGCAATTCCCGTCGAATTCGCGGTGAATTGTCAGGGTCACCTGGTCCCGACTCTGCAGCGGCCCATCTACGCTCCCCAGGATGGGGAAGTCGCGGAAATCTACGTCGATGAATCGGAAGTGGTCACCCAAGGGCAAAAGCTCCTTCGACTACATTCCCCGGAATTGGATGCGGAGATCCTTTCCCTCCGAAGCCAACTTTCTGAGCGAGCCAAGTCGCGTGAGTCGGTCCGAGCGGATCTGCATCGGGCGGTTTCGTCAAAACACCGGGAGGACTCCACCCGTCTTCAGGCCCAGGTCGAAGTCTTGAACATCGAAATCGATTCGCTTGCCCGGCAATTGGCACTCCTGGAGAACCAACAGCAACGACTTGTCATTCATTCGCCGATTCGCGGAACCGTGACGACACAGCAGGCTCGACAACACCTCGCGTCGCGCCCCGTTCAGCGAGGAGAGAGCTTGCTGGAGGTGATTGACACCGAGGGATCCTGGCACCTCGAGATCGAAATCCCGGAACGAAAGATCGGTCACGTCAAACAGGCCTTTGACACTTCGGCGGGGATGCCGATTTCCTTTCGTGCGGCCCCTTTTCCGGAATTGGTGTGTCCTGGAACTCTCCTGGAGATTGCCACCCGCGCTGATCCAAACCCAGTCCACGGGTCCACTGTCGGAGCGACAGCGTGGGTCAGCAGAGAAGACATTCCCGTCCAGCGGATTGGAACAGAAGCGAATGTTCGCATTCCCTGTGGCCAACGAAGTCTTTTGTATGTCTGGTTCGGGGAGTTCTACGAGTTTCTCCAACGCACTTGGTGGCTTTGACCGCGAGATCATCAGCCAATGGGATCACGGTTCGTGATGTTCGGGAAAGTCTTCACGGTATCGTTTCAACAGCGCATCCAGATCATTCGGAACAAGGTAGATCTTCCCGCGAATGGTCTTCTTCTCCCCGGGTTCCAAACCTCCCAGCCGAAAGTCCGCGTGCAGACAGACCGCGACCCCTTGAAACAGTTCTTGATACGGCTCAAAGGCCGTGGCGAAGATCATTGACTCGTCTTCTGAAAAACAGCCGATCAGTCCGTTGCTCGGAATGAGGTCACTGAGCGGACGCGGATTCACATCACTTCGGGGGACTCCCGGCGGTGCCCAAACCTGGCCGGGAACATATCGGGCTTCCGTCGCCCAACTTCGGGTCGGCATCCGTTCGAGTTGGCCATCGAGGAAGACAAAACTCTTCGCCAGATAGGTCTGCTGGTTGCCGCCCGTGAACTTGTCGACGCGGATGCAGGGCTGCGCCCAATGAGCTTGGGAACGTTTGTCCGTCGGGTTGTGGGCGGTTAACTGGAAGGTCACATCGTCCTTCGTGCTCTGGATAAGATGGTCCACGATGAGACCATCCCCCACGTGGCACTGCAAACGGACCATGGTTCCCTGCTCGTTGGCCTCAATCCGCCGAGTCTCATGTTTCATCCGTGTATGTTGCACCCAGTCGGCGTCCGTCGATCCAGAGCGACAATACGCTTCCAGATAGTGAACCTTCATCTCCCCACCTGGAAGCTGGTCGCCGGTGATCGTGAGATAATTCTGGTCCCAATGAAGTTGAAGTGGCTCGGCTCCCAGGCAGACTCCCGGGAAGCCGATCAAGAGAAAAGACAGGATCATCAATTTCATAGCAAGTCCGCCAGAAAATCCTGTTGCGTCTCCACTCAGATGTATCCAACAGGAAGCATGGAAATGGGACACTTTGATTCCCTTTAAACTGCAACGACCCTGGGTCGCGGAGTCAACTGATACAACTCGTATTCGCCGTCCGGCCAACATATCGGAATACTCGGGGAGCATGAGATCGCGTCCGAAACAAGGGGTTCGGGTCGACCTATTCAAATGACGTGCTTGCCAAAACAAAGAACAGGTTGCGGGAAGACGAAGCTCGGGGAGCGACGCGCCCGCGCCATTCGTCTTGCGGCCTATGAATGACGTGACTTGACGATGGTCTTGTATCCAAGCTGCGAGAGAAATTTCTCCACCCGTTCACGCTGGTCGCCTTGGAGTTCGATGACTCCGTCGGCCACGGTTCCGCCCGCTCCACAATGGTTCTTCAACTTGGTCAGCAGTTCCAGAAGGTGATCGCCTTCGTCCATCAAATCGCGAATGGTGGTCAT
>JAGQQQ010000167.1 GCA_020426125.1 Planctomycetaceae bacterium | reverse complement strand
ATTGCTGCCGACATCACCGACGATGGCCATCCCCTTGGACTCAGTGGGAAAGGCATCGCCGCGATAGATCGTGATTCCCGTCGCCCCGGTAAAGTAACCTGCAGCGCGGCCCCCTCCTTCGACGGGACCTCGAACGGCTCCGGAGACGCGAAGCCGCGTGCGGACGATTCGCCATGGCTCGACCTGACTGGTCCGGTAAACGGGGGCCTGCCCGCCATCATCCGCGATGCTGACACGAGACGATGGGGCCGGGAGTTGCGGGTTCCGAGCGAAATAGCGGTCGTCAAAGACGACGAACTGGGCGTGGTCGCTGTTTGAGCAGACGAACTTGCGGCCCCAGTCGTCAAAGCACATACCGTGTTGAGCGCCGCCACTTTCGGGACGCAGATCGAGCATGCGTGGGTCGAAGGAGAAATCACGCCCACGCAGTTCGACGGGGGTCTGGCCATCGGAATCCTCCGCGCGAGTGACTGCGCCGCCCGACGAACTGGTGGCTCCGTGAATCCGGTTGTCCAATCCCCAGCGGAAGCAGTTCATCAATCCCTGAACGTTACTGCGTCCGAACCCCTGGAAAACAACGCGGCTTTCATCCGAGACAAAGTCTCCATCGGTGTCTTTAAAGTAATAAACGAGCGGCGGGGCGCCTACGAAGATGCCCCCGTCGTAGCAGATGATGGCGGTCGGCCAGGAGAGGCCGTCGACGAAGACGTTGCTCTCGTCAAAGGTGCCATCCTGATCGGTGTCGCGTAAAACTCGGATCTGTCCCAGCGACTCCGTCTCCTGTTCCGAATAGTCTTTCATCTCGACAACGTACAAGTTGCCGTCGGCATCGAAGCTCATGGCAACGGGATCCGTCACCAACGGTTCAGCGGCGGTTTGTTGAACCTGGAAGCCGGGGGCCGTTGAGAAGTGCTGAAGGGCCTCACCCGGCTCGAATGAGCTGATTCGCGGCAATTCTCCGGAGAAGTCAACGGACGCTCGAGGAGTGAACCCCAAGGCGTCATCGATAAAGCGATAGGCCTGCATTCGGATCTCGGTCGGGAAGTCGTGCTCGCAGGGGGGATAGACGACTTGCAAGCTGTCGGCCGCTCCGAACAGTTCGTAGACCTCTTTGGCTTTTGGAATGGCCTTCTTGACGCCGTTCACATCGAAGTTGCTGTCGGAGATGGGGGAGTTCGAGAAGAACGGTCGGGGAGCGAGTGCGGCGATCAGTTCGTAGAAATCGAACGGAACGAGATCGGGATTGAGTTGATACTTGGTATTGAGGAGCGGCATGTAGCGGTCACTGGTCCAGCCTTTGATTTGACCGCCGTAGTAATCGTGAAACGGCGTCCACCCGCAACTGGAGACGATGACTTTGACACGAGGATCGAAGACGCCGTGGAAGATGGCGTTGTGCCCTCCTAGCGAATGCCCAATCACGCCGATTCGGTCAGGGTCGACGGCTGGCAGCGATTGCAACAGGTCGACGCACCGCATGTGGTTGACGATCCCCTTCATCGTTCCTGAGATGTAATCGTCATTCTCGAAGTTGTAATCTTTGAGATCCCCGAAGGAGGGATAGTCCGGAGCGATGACGACATAGCCGCGTTTGGCGAGTTCCATCGCGTATTGCCGATTGGCTTTCCCCTCGCCAGCGACGATCCGTTTGCCGGGCGCGCCGGTGGGATGGAGGGCCACAATCGCGGGGACTTTGCCCTCGGGGCGAGGATTCGGAAAGTAGAGATCAGCGGAGATGCGATCCCCATCCCCGGATGCGAACGTGATCATGTCGCGGTCGAATCCGTCTCCCGAGAACTCCTCCTCTTTCTTGATCTCCAACGGAGCTTCGGGATTTCGATCGGGAAACGGGCCCATCGCCTCTTGCATCCCTTTGAGGATGGACTCGCGGCGATGCTGCCAGTCTTCCGGAGTTCGCACCGGTTGGATGGCTCCCGATTCGTCTTCGTAGACCATCAAGCGGTCATGAGGAATCTTGGGGGCCTCGACTTTCGTGGAGAAATCCTGGGCGGGAAGAGAGGGGGAGAGGATCAGTGAGACAATCACCGACAGAGTGAGACTGCGTCGCATGGTGCCGTTGGACCTTTTGCATGGGGTGGGAACGGACGAACGCTTTTCCGCGTGGCGATTCAGCGTAGCAAGTTCCGCGGAGAATTCCTCGCATCCGTGACGGAAAACTTGATGAAAGAGTCGCGGCGCACTGGAAGTGCATCGCTAAACTCTTGGGGATACAAGAAGTGATCGAATCAAAGAGTGAGATTTCCCCGATGAGCAACGATGTGTCAGTGCCGAATGTGCCGTCCGTCGTGACTGTTGGCGGAGTCACGAAAGATCAACTTCGACGGGAACTCCGACAAGCAGGTGTCTCTCTGAACGCCATGGGGCAAACGCTGCTGGCGGATGACCGGCTGACGATTTCGGAAAGTTCTTATTTGGTGCCCATTGTCGTGCGGACAGTCCGCGACCTTGGATTCTCAGAGGGAGCGACCGCGGCGCAGATTGAGCGCTGCCTTTCCGAGTTTGGCTTCGAGGCATGCCCGGCAGAGTTGGCACCGTTCCTCCGCTTGCAGTTTCTGGATCAGCCGAAGGAACCGCGTCTCACCGTGTTCTCGCGATTGATCTCGCCCTATGACGTATTCCCCAACGGCTTCTACCTCCAGAATAGAAAGGATGGTCTCTGGCTCCGCGGGTACACGGCGTCTTTTGACTGGGTGTTTCCGCCAGACGAGAATCTCGTGTTTAAGTTGTCAGAACGCACGTCGGGTGTGTCGCGTAACGGGTGAGAGGATCAATTCTCAGAACTCAACCAAGGCCCGGCGACGTAATCACGAACGCCCGTCTTGATACCCGGTCCCGGATGCGGACGCTGCGGTTCATGCGCATTGTCCATGAATTTGACCATCTCTTCGACGCGGTCTGGATGCTGGGCGGCAATGTCGTCAGTTTCGCCAATGTCCCTTTTCAGATTGTACAATTCCGGATCCCGGTTCGGGTTCGGTTGAACGATCTTCCAGTCTCCCATTCTCGCAGCGCGACCGATTCCCTGCCGGAAGGCGTACTCCCAGTAGAGTCCCTCATGACGGGTTTGCTCTCCCGAGTCAGTCAGTGTTGGAATAAGGGAGTGACCATCGATATTGTCGGGAACCGCGACGCCCGCTACCTCGCAAAGCGTCGGCAGCACGTCCTGAAATCCGATCATCAAGTCCGACTCGGTCCCGGCTTTCACCTTCGCCGGCCAGCGGACGATGAACGGCACACGCAGCCCCCCTTCATAAAAAGTGCCCTTGTATCCCCGCAGTGGACCGTTGCCGGCAAAGTAGTCCGTCATTTTGGTCCACCCCTGGTCCTGGCCTCCGTTTTGTCCGCCATTGTCAGATGTAAAAATCAGGATCGTATTCTCGGCAATTCCGAGTACGTTGAGGAGAGCGATGACATCGCCGACATAGCCATCGAGATGGGAGACCATCCCCGCGAACGTGGCGAGACCATCTTCCGAACCGAGATAATCCTTGCGGGGATCGAGAATCACTCGCTTGGGGAACTTCCCTCGGTAAGGTTGTTCCGACTCTTCGGGAACAACGAGTTCCACGTGTGGAATGATATACGGAAGATAAGCGAAGAACGGGCCGTCTCGATTCTCGATAATGAAATTTAACGCCGCTTCGTGCATGAAGTCATTGGCGTACGTGTTGCGGCCCCTGCGGTTCTCTTCGAGGTAGACTTTTTCCTCGTTCTTCCACATCCAGAACGGATAGTGGAAGTGCGCATGGACCTGGAGGTACTGGCCAACAAAAAGATCAAAGCCCTGTTGATTTGGATGGCCGGGCGTCCCCTCATAGCCGAGTCCCCACTTGCCGAATCCGGCGGTCTCGTAGCCTGCTTCTTGAAGAAGTTCGGCGACGGTGACATCCTCGGGGAGAAGATATTGACGTGTATCGTTCGCTCGCACGGGCGTATGCCCCATATGCAGGCCCGTCATCAACACGCTTCGCGATGGCTGGCAAACATGGCACCCCGCATAGGCCTGAGTGAACCGCATCCCCTGCGAGGCCAGTTTGTCGACATTTGGTGTTTGGATCCGCTTCTGTCCATAGCAGCCGACTTCTCCATATCCGAGGTCATCGGCCATGATCAACAGCACGTTCGGATGAACGGGGGTCTCAGCCGCAGTTGCGGAAAGAACACGACCGAGCAGCAAAATGGCTAGGATCAGCCATCCCGCGATCTTGTGGAACTGGGAGCCGACAGCCATCGGCCCGGGGCAGCGCGCATGTATGAAGCCTGACATGGAAAAACGGGAAACCATAGAGTGACACCCTTACCGAAGTCGTCCGCCAGAGGCGGATTGTGTTGAGGGAAACTTGCTCTCGACATCATTTCGGGAACCATCTCCGAATACAAGCGGCTCAACGGAAATGAGGCGTTGTCGGTCCTCAGAGACCGAACCCACGGAGTTCGGCTTTCATCGCTGATTTCCGTGAGGGGGAGATCGATGACAAAATGGGTCAGTTGTAAGCGAATTTGAGTTGGTGGTTTTTGAGCCAGGGGACCCTGGGGTTGTCGTCGGCAAGGGCGGCTTCGCGGAGGATAGGGGTGTGGCTGCGGCGGTCGAGGGGCACGGTGATCCGGCCCTCCGCAGGGTGGCCCGGCCAAAGT
>JAGQQQ010000166.1 GCA_020426125.1 Planctomycetaceae bacterium | reverse complement strand
TCAGGAGATGATGGGCAGCATGTCATGTGCTCGCGAGATCGGATTCGGTCCAGTCTCAGGCTCCTGGGCGAAGCCGCGTGTATTCGGTCAGCACCTCGTAAAGGTCTTCGGGGATCTGGACGTCATCTTTCCGAAAGTCCTGGAGCCATGTGCGATGATCTCGGATCGCGTCTTCGAGCACTTCGACCAGTTCCCCAAAAGAAATCGTCGTCGTCGCGGGTGAGTAGGGCAATTCGTCCTCGCCCGTGTAGATTCTGAGTCTGGGCCGCATGAGCGTCCTTCCCTGGTCCGGCAAAATGGTCGTCCTGACGCCCAAGTCACCAGGTCTTGTCATCCGTTGACAGACCCCCCCTCGTTCGTTGGGCCTTAACAAATATCGGCATGACCGGTACGCTCCTTGAGAACCTTAACTTTGTTGCGGGTGAAACAACCGTGACAGGTGTTTCAAGCAAAATTCTCTCGGATTTTCTCAAGTGGCGAGTGGTCATGTGCGGTCGATATACCTTGGAAACCTCCCCCCGGCAGATCGCCGAGTTTTTCGAACTGCTGCGAGAACCGCCTTGGGAACCTCGAAACAATATCTGCCCCACGCAGCAAGTTTTGGGAATCGATCTCGATCGGGACGGCCATCGTCAGTCCCGTTTGTTTCAATGGGGTCTGATTCCGAGTTGGGCGAAGGATCCCCGGCTGGGGTCCAAAATGATCAATGCCCGGGGAGAAACGGTTGCTGAGAAACCGTCGTTTCGGGCGGCCTTCAAACGACGCCGATGCCTGATTCCGGCCGATGGGTTCTACGAATGGAAAGCCGTTCCCGGGCAAAAGAAAAAACAGCCCTATCACATCCACTTTCGCGACGCGACGTTGATGGCGTTCGCAGGTCTCTGGGAACATTGGTCCAGCAGTGATGGTTCCGAAGTGGAATCCTGTACAATTATTACGACCGAGGCCAATTCTCAAATGGCCTTCCTTCATGATCGCATGCCGGTCATTCTTGAGCCCGGTGACTATGCACTGTGGCTCGATCCCGATTCCCGGCCCGACGAACTCAAACGGCTCTTGCACCCGCTCAACTTCGCCGAACTGGAACTTGTCCCACGATTTCCGTGATTCCCCTGTTGTCGAACCCTTCAATCCTCGTCTTGCCATTCGACGGCCAGCGGCAATTGGACTACGCTTTCGAAATCAAGCGTTGTTTCATCAATCCCTGTGAACAATTTGAGTTTTCCGATGGCCGTGTCTCGTCGTATTCGACTCATTCTCAGTCTCGTGTTTTTTCTGGGAAACCTGTGCGCGGGGCAATCACGACTCGCGGCGGACCCCCTTCTTGCGGGAGCATCCAAGGTTGACATTACCCACTACGACGCGGGTCCGGTCAATGACCCGTTGCATGTGCGAGCTTTGGCGCTCCGTGCCAACGAGAAGACATTTCTGATGCTGACGTTTGATGCCGTCGCCATTGGCGAGATCGGATACATCAAAAACGACTTTCTGCCGAAGGTCCGTGAGAGACTGCTCAAACAACATGGCATCCCTGCCACGCATGTGTTGGCGAACGCCAGTCATTGCCACGGCATCGTCACTCCGGATGTCGAAGCCAAGACCATCGAAGCGGCCACTCAAGCGATCAGCAGGTTGGAACCGGTCACCGTGGGGACTGGGAGCGGACACGAGGACCGAATTCAGGAAAACAGACGGCTCATCCTCAAAAGTGGACGGGAAGCCGATGTCCGGCACGCCTATTCTCTGCCGGAGGATGATGCGGTGGCCCAAGTCGGGCCCATTGATCCCGAAATCGGCATTCTCAAGCTCAATCGGAATGATGGGACGACCCTCGCCGTCGTCTACAACTTTGCCTGCCATCCCATTCAAGGTGTTCCGAATGGAGGCAATACGGCCGATATCACGGGATTCTCTTCCCGGGTCATTGAGGACAACTTGGGTCCAGACACGGTCGCCCTGTTTCTGCAAGGCTGTGGCGGAGACATCAATCCCGTGTTTTACAAGGATGTGGACCATCCTCGAGACGCCCAGCCCTTGGGCAATCTCCTGGGACTCAGCACTCTCAAGGCGGTCCGTGAGATTGCGTGTCACCCCGTTTCCCAGTTCGCTGTCATTCAGGAAACGCTGACGCTGCCTCGTGGGGATCGGTCCGAAATCATTGCCGAGCTTGAAGCAGAGCAACGACGCGTGGCACAGTCCCTGCGTGGCACCAGCCTCAATTTGAAAACATTCCTTCCGCTTGTGATGAAGTACAATCTCTCCCAGGAATTTCCATCAGCGTATTCTCATCGCTACCTGCAAGAAGAAGCACTCGGACGGGAAGAGCTGAAACACCTTGATGCGGAGAACCGCCGCAACATCAAAGCCTACATGGCCAACATTCTCGCGATGGAGGAACTCACCCGAATCAACACCAATCTCGCGCTGCTCAAGAAGCATCAGGCCAGTCTGGTCGCCTCTGGAAAACGGACTGTCGATGTGGAACTGCTCGGTTTCAGGATTGGGGAGTTCGCCCTCGTGACCTTTCCCGGGGAATTGACCGTACGGATTGGACTGAACATCAAAGCCGCCTCACCGCATGAGAAGACCTTTGTCGCCGGATATACGAATGGATATATCTATTACGCTCCGACAGCGGAACAAATGCGGAACGTAGGCCACGCGCAAGAGGACAGCGATTGCATTCTGGCTCCCGACTGGCAGGATCAATTCGAGAAGAAGGCCTACGAAATTCTCAATCGTTTAGAGTAAATGGGGTATGTGATGAATCTCCGTGTGGGTCTGGGGCACGATACCCATCGTCTTGAAGCTGGCCGATCGCTGATCATCGGCGGGGTCCCGATTGCACACGACAAGGGATGCGTCGCCCACAGCGATGGGGATGTCCTTTTGCACGCTCTCACGGATGCCATTCTTGGGGCGGCGGGTTGGGGGGATATCGGCGAATGGTTCCCTGATACGGATCCCGATTTCCAAGGTGCGGACTCCGCCATTCTCCTGGAAGTTGTGATGAACAAGGTCACCAACTCAGGGTGGCGAATCGTGAATGCCGATTGCATTCTTTTTGCTCAAAGGCCGAAGCTGTCCCCCCAAAAAGAGACGATCCGACAACGAGTCGCGGAGTTGCTCCGCGTGGAACCGGAACGGGTGAATATCAAAGCCAAAACTGGCGAAAAGGTCGGCCCGATCGGTCGCGAGGAAGCCATCTGCGCCGAGGTGGTCGTTCTGATGCAACAAAGTTTGCCGGACCCCCGGATCGACTGATGAGGGCGTGAAAGGTCTTTCATGCATTACGATGGGGACTTGAGTATCCGCCTGAGCCACCGCCATGCCTCTCAGGAGCTTTTGTAACGAGACGCAACTTGTTTGAAAACAATGAGTTCATTTCATAGGTTGGACTCGACGAAGCGCAACGCGGAAGTCTGATTCGATTCAAGATCCTGCAAAGTCAAAAAAGCTGTGAGGACGATTCGTTAGTTCGAAAGAGGCGTTTTCGATTTGCAACAGCGCTTTTGGGGGAAATGGTTGCCGCCTCAGGATTCCGTTGACAAAGAAAGAAAAAAATGTCCAGGAACACCGCGTTGTCGAGATCGTTAGTTCTCATCTGGATCCTCACCGGACCGCTTCCCAACCTGGATGCCGCCGAAATCAACGGGACCTACATCATTCAGACCGTTCAAACGAACCGTGTGATTCGTGTCCAACCTCAGTTCCCCTTCCAGCTCAAATCGGCAACCCGAGGAGAGAACTGGCTGGACGATCCGGCAAACCAGTTCGTCATTTCGCCGATTCCTGGTGGGGGAGGGCACTATGTTTTCTCCAAATCAACACAACAATACATCTTCCTGGATGCGACGGACAGGATTCTCAAATCCGGTGCCCAAGTCGATGATGGATCGATGCGGTTCACGCTGGAAGGGCCTGCGGATTCTCTTCGCCTGCGAGTTCAGGCAAACCAGTTGGTGTGGCATGAAGATGGCACCAACGACCAACTCATTTCCACGCGATTTGGCGTCGAGGACAACTTTACCGTTTTCAAGTTGATCCCCGTTTCCGGAACACCGAACCCCGGCGGAGGAGGTCAAGGATCCGGACTACGCCCGATCGGCGCTTCTTCGTCGAATCCCCATCCTTCGATGGCCGCATTCGTCAACCCGGATCAAAGCCTGGACGTTGCGTGGCGATCCACCGATGGCAAGATTTTTGTCTCCACCTACTCCGCACCCGACTACCGTCTTGTTCGGCAGATCGCTGTGGAGAATTCGCTGGGGCTATTCGGTGGCTACACCAAGGATGAAAATGGAATCGGGTACCTGCTCACCGCACGTCCCGAGCAATTGGGAGTCAACGGGGACGATGGGATGCAGCGAAACGCCTGGTTGCGGCGCCCCAATGTGCTGCATCTGTTGAGAATTCCGCCTGGAGGGGAGTCTCAGTTTTTTGTCGATCTGAACCAGGAGTCCATTTACCAAACTTGGGGGATTTACAATCCCATGCAAACCGGAGCGAACATTACCTCACGCCTGGCCTATGGCAGCGGCAGTGTGGTGGCGTCATTCGCCCATAACATCCCCGGTGGCGGCCATATGCATACCACGGGAACATTGATTGGCGTGTCCCCCACCGGAACGAGCACTTATGCGAAGGGGGCCGGCAACCACTCGATGAGCAATCAGGTCTGGTTCGATGGCATCAACTTCGTTCAGATTCAGGAAGGTGATCAAGGGATCCTGATGTCCCGGTTGATTCCCGCTGGCAACGGACAATGGAGCTGGTCCGGCGACAAACTCGTTTATCGCCACGCCTCCGCCGAACCGCTTGCGGATCCTTCGGCTCCAGACCCCATTTCGGACTTGGAGGAGTTCGTCCGGTTTGGAAGCGTGCAAAATGCTGGCCCCAACTACATGATCCTGTTCAGTCGGAAACAGGGCCAAGGGTTCGTCTACGGGCTGAAAGACCAGGAATGGTTGGGGCAGGTCAGTGGTGCCGGACTTTGTATCACGCTCGTCCCCCGCGCGAACTTTGAGGCCCTTCCAACCTTTCAATGGCCCCAAAACCCCGTGGGCCCTGGAATCGTGACACGCGAAATCCGAACACCCCAAGGAACGAACAACTATGTCCGTCCACGTTTGGTGGACATGAACGACGGAACCTATGTCGCCGTTTTCGAAGAATGGGCAACGAATCAACAATACCTGCAAACTCTGGCAATGCGAATCGACGCAAACGGTCAGACGCTGGCTGGTCCCATTGTGCTCAACGGAAATCCGCGCATCCAACGGGCCGCTGACTCGTTCCGGATCGGCGGACAGGCCGGCTGGATCGCGGGCGATGGTCAAAACCGCCGGATGATGCTTCACACGCTGGATGCGAGTCTGAACTTGCGTTCGTATCCCTTATCGCTGCAGTAGATGGAGCCAGTTGAACAGAGATGTCCGAACGGACCAGTTCCCTCAAACGGACGCTTTTTCAGAGAGATCTTTCTGAGGCGCTTCGCCGCGCTCAACAAGACTTCGCCGTGATCAGTCCTGAATGGAGCATCGCGAGAGGCGTCGAGATGACAGCCTTTGGCCTATGAGAATGAAACGGGACCATGTCCAATCTCGAATGTCCCCCGAACGATGTCCTGACGAGGTTCTGTTCTGGTTCGTTGGATGCTGTCATCGCGGAGCTGGTGGCTCAGCACCTGGAGGAGTGTCCGAAATGTTGTGAGATCCTCTCAGATCTTGACCAGGCTGGAGTATCGGATTTTCCAGTCATCAGAGGAGAGATTGAGGAAACTCCATTCGAAGACGAATCGGAGTATCAGCGGGCCGTTCGGCTTCTCAACGTCCAAGTTGCTGGTGCCGAAAGCTCCCGTTTTCAGCGAGAGCAAATTCAAGAGCGATTTCATGGATATGAAATCATCGAGAAGTTGGGCGAAGGAGGAATGGGGTCGGTGTATCTTGCCCGGCATGTTCATTTGGGACGTTTGGTCGCCTTGAAGATCATTCGCCACTATGGACAGGGGCAAGAAGTGGCTCGGTTTCTTCGTGAGATGAAGGCTCTTGGAGGCTTGTCCCATCCCCATATTCTTTCCGCTTGGGATGCTGGCGTCTCGGAGGGAGTCCCCTATCTCGTCACAGAATACATTGAGGGGCTCGACGCGGGAAAAATCCTTCGCCAAGAAGGTCGCCTCAATGTCGCGGATGCCTGTGAATTGATCCGTCAGGCTGCCCTTGGTCTCCAGGAGTTACACAGCCGAGGGATGGTGCACCGGGATCTCAAGCCGTCCAATCTGATGGTTTCCCGGAGCGGGGTGGTTTACCTGTTGGATTTTGGACTCGCCAAGACGCGAGAATCCGCGCCGGTTCAGGAAGAAGATGACTCCCTTTCCTTTGTCGGACAGGCGGTCGGCACGATTGACTATATGGCACCGGAACAGGCTCAGTCGCCGGCCGAAGTCGATCAACGGTCGGACATCTATGGACTGGGTGCCACGCTCTTTAAGTTGTTGACGGGCCTGACCCCGTTGAATGTCGCCCCAACCGCCGGGACATTAGATAAGTTGGCAGCTCTTTCGAGGGACGACCGCCGTTTGATCGGAGACCATCGGACAGACCTTCCACAGCCATTAGCAATGATGATTGACTCGATGCTCTCTCAGCATCGTGACCACCGTCCTCAAGAAGTCGGAGACTGCTTACAAATCCTTGAGCGTTACGCCGGCGGAGCCGAATTGGCATATCTGGCTCGACCCTCCTTATCTCAAAAGGAGACCCTGGAGTTCCAGGCCATCGGAGAATCCACATTTCAATCTGAGCGGGATCAGAGAATTTCGCCAACCCCTTCTGTCTCTCTCGTTAAGTGGCCGACGGGGCGAGCGGTGGCCACGGTGGGATTCGGCTTGTTGGCCTTGTTGGCCGTCACTCTCCTCATGACGGCCAGTGGCGGCTTGATTCGAATTCAGTCATTCGATCCCGACGTCGAGATTCAGATCCTCCGGAGCGACCGCGTCGTGGAAGATTTCGAGGCCGGCCAATTGGAGGAATACTCTTGGTATCGGTCTGGGGAGTATGAGATCCGTTTGGCCAATCCCGACAACGACCGAATCCAAATCAAAAATGGGAAGTTCCGTCTCAAACGAAACGGGAAGCAGACCGTCGTCATTTCCCGAACCACAAAGGTCCCCGAAAACTCCCCCAAGCAACCCCGTCGTCCGGACGCAGACGCCATTCAATGGGTTCTATCCCAAGGAGGCTGGGTGAACGTCACACCCTCATCGTCAGCCTTCTGGATGGCCGACAGCAACTGGGTCAAGGACAACAAGGAATTGCGTGCCTCGACTGACAAAGTGACGAGGATTCTCCTCCACGACTTGAAAGACAAGATCACGGACGACGATCTGCGGAATCTGCAAGGACTGACGAAATTGGTCGACCTGGAGTTTCGAAGTCACCTCGTCCAACTCGATGGAACCGGCCTCCGATTCCTCTCGGATTCTCCGCTGCAAAGGCTCTCTCTGGCCGGGACCGGAAGCCACCTCACATTGCGGGGAGCCGAGACCGTTGCCACGTTCTCACAACTGGATTTCTTGAGGTTTGATGGGCTTTCAGGTCTCAACGGCAAGATGCTCGCGGCCCTGGCACCCTTGAAGAATCTTCGGCATCTGAATCTCTTCGGCTGTGACTTACCCCATGACGCTCTCATCGCTTTGGATCAATTCCCTAGTTTGATTGACCTAACATTGAGCGGAAATAGTCCGTCCGCCCAAACACTGAAGCGGCTGTCATCCTTGCCAGTTCTTCAGACTCTCCGCCTGGACTATACGCCAATTGGAGACCGGGACGTCGAAATGTTGCTTGAGTATCCGGCACTGCGGACCGTCTCCCTGACGCACAGCCGGGTGTCGGAAAGACGAGGAAAGGAACTCTCCCGACAGGTTCCCGAATGGGATATCGAAGTCGGGAGTTTTGACCGGGCCGTGATGTTTCGAAACGGCGAGATCATCCAGATTAATCGGGTTCCTGTGTCCGATTAGAATCGCCTCCAACCTGAAATGACCGGTTGACGAGATTGACAGCATGCAGGCCAACGAGCCTGCGGATCGACTTCGCGATGGCAGACTTGCTGGAAGTCTATCAACGTTCTTCCAATCCATTGCGTCCAAATGTCTGTCTGGACGAAGTGGAGTTCCCCAAGAAAATCCAATCGTGACTAGCAGGCTCCCGCGGCTCGATTTTCGGGTAGAGCCGCTTGAGTTTGATTC
>JAGQQQ010000165.1:6311-11220 GCA_020426125.1 Planctomycetaceae bacterium | reverse complement strand
GGCGATGAAACCCCCGGTGATGCTGAGTGTGCGTGTGCCGCCATCGGCCTCCAGAACATCGCAATCGACGGTCACCATCCGCGGCCCCAGGAGGACAAAGTCGACCGCCGCCCGGAGGCTGCGACCAATGAGCCGTTGGATTTCTGTCGCGCGGCCATCCGTGCGTCGGGATTTCCGCGGAGATGTGCACCCCGGGAGCATGTTGTACTCCGCGCTGACCCAACCGGTTGGATTCTCTTGACTTTTCTTCCAGGGAGGCAAGTCCTCGCTGACACTGGCAGTGCACAGGATCGTCGTCCGACCTGCTTGGATGAGCAACCGCCCGGGCGCGGCTCCAAAGTAGGGACGTTCAATGTGGATCGGGCGAAGTCCATCGGCTGGCCGGCCATCGTGTCGGGGCATGAGTTCTCTAAAACCTGTGGAGTAAGTGGGATTCACGATCGTTTGATCTCGAAAGCGTTTTACCAAGTTTGAGGTAAAATGGGCAGAGGCCACACCTCCGATCGATCGTTTCGTGAGTACCTGTCGATTGTCCGTAGGTGACTTGGCCAGTTCGGGGGCGCAGGTTGATATCAAGGGAAATAAATCCTTTTTCCCAAGGAGGAAGTCCTTACGTGACGTTGATCCCAACATGGAATTGGCGGACAACCTGGAACGTGAAGCGGGACAGATCGAGGACAACGCCCATGCCAGTTCTTGGGCGACCGTCCGATCCATTGCGGGGTTGTTCGCGAGCAAAGATAGCCGACACCTGAGAGGGGAGGCGTAGGTTCTGATTCAAAATTCTGTGCATCAAATGGGGGCGGAAAGGGTGGATACCGCTCTTCGCAGAGCGGAGATAGAGTTCATCGCCTTTGGGCGAACAGGGAATCAGCAATGTTTTCCCGCACTGCGGACACGGCGCCCGGTTCCCAAGTGATACCAAGCTCCCGTCAAGTCGCGGTTGGCGGACATCTGCTATCAACGGGCCTACTGTCGCATTTCTCATTTCCCTACCGGACCCTGCCCACCGTTGAAGAATTCGTCATTCGACGAAAGCCGACACCCGCAGTTCTCAGGACAGAGAGAGGCGGGCGATGCAAGTCTGGCAGAAGATTTCGGACGCGATGTTATTCCGGTTTTGAACTACCGACCAACGCATCAATAAACCAGTAGATGGCCGTCGTCGTACAGATGGACATCCCCATGATCGCCACGAACTCCTGCCAAGCGAAAGAAAACAGGATCTCCTTGAAAACCCGTTCGACCTCGTTTCCCCACGAGTACGAGAATCCTGTTCGTCCGGGAAGGAACGAGAACGCTCCAATCGCAACGGCGACGTTGATGAGGAACAACGAGATCTTCATCTTTCCACGATGCATGATTTCTCCTCGTTCGGATTTCGCGACCTTCCAGGAATCGCGAACGAATCGAAGTCCGTCGGAGATCAGAATCTTTTGAGATCTTTCTGTTCGGCCTGTCGGGACGGGCCGCGTCCCCCGTTCGCTCAGCGTTCTGAGAGCCATGTCGCCAGGGGGAGGACCTTCCAGAGCATGAGCGCCACGGGGCCAGCGAAGATCACGCTGTCGAGGATATCAAGCAGTCCGCCGAAACCGGGAAACAGGGCGGCGGAATCTTTCTTGCCGACGTCCCGTTTGATAAGGGATTCGACGAGATCCCCAATCAGGCCGACGATCCCGAGGATGCAGCCATAGACGACGCTCACATACCACGCGGGGGGGACGGCTCCAGGGATAAAGATCGGCGTCGCGAAGGTCAGCCAGAGCCAGCCCATCAGACCGGCCCCCAAAACGGCTCCCAAAGCCCCTTCTCGAGTCTTACCGGGACTTAATGCCGGGGCGAGTTTCTGTCGACCGAACATCTTTCCCAGTGTAAACGCACCGATGTCGCCTCCTTTGGTGCAGACCAGCAACGATCCCAGACACAGGTAGCCCGCATCCGAACCGGCGATCCAGCGGAGTTGAGCCGTCACGGAGAGGAGCACTCCGCAGTAGGCCACGATCAGGATCTCAGTCCCCAGGGTTTCAATATTGCCGCCTGGGGTGTGGAATCTTGCCGCTTCAGTGGCGCAGAGCACCATCACTGCGAAGGCAAAGAAGATCGCGACTGCCGTGAGGTTGATCTCCAACACCTCTTCCCCAGGCAGATGGGGAATCCAGGCCGCGAAAACGACACCGGCCGAACAGAGAAACATTTCCGGAAGCTGCAACGGCTTCGAGCGGTCCCGAAACAGGTCGGCCAGTTCCCAGACGCTTCGAATCGCAAGAATTTCACAAAGGATCAGCAGCCACCACGCAGCGGGCCCGGTGTGGGCATCCATATAAAAAATGAAGGCCAGCGACGGGATCAGCACGGCAGAAACGAGGATACGCCAACCAAGCATTCAGCGAGCCAACCAGACCATTTCACGGACAACAGGCATTCGCCCAGCAGTATGGAAACCCCGTTCTGGAAACGCAATGCCCCGTCTTCAATTGTTCGACAGCAGTCGTGTGGAATGTTGCTCACTTGAGACATCCGTTCACAGCCACGAAGATAGGCGGTTCCGTTGATCACACTTTTCCGTCTAGGAACCCGGAATGTTTGACTCGTCATTGCAGCGCTTGCTCACGGTCTTGATTGTCCTCGCTGGGGTGTCTCCCTTGTTGGCGGCCGACACGACCAATGAACCACTCAACTCCAAGGGCTCTCTCCCGAAAACCACGGATGGCCGAGCGTTGAACCTCAACTTTGAAAAGGGGGACCTCAGTGACTGGACCGCGACCGGGAACGCGTGGGACCAGCAACCGGTCAAAGGGGGAATCGATCAGAACCGACCATTCGGAGGCGGCAAGAAGAGCTTGCACACCGGCGAATTCTGGATTGGGGGTTACGAGAAGCTGCAGGACGGCCCACAGGGAACGCTGACGTCGGCCCCGTTTGAGGTCACGGCTCCCTGGTGCAGTTTTCTGGTGGGGGGCGGATCGTTTGAAGAAACCCGAGTCGAACTCGTGAATACGGAAGATGGCAAGGTCTTCTTCAAAGTCTCAGGCACCAATCAGGAAGAAATGCGGCCCGCCGTTGCCAATCTGACCGCTTAGACGGGAAAACAGATCATCGTCCGCATCGTCGATCAGCACTCCGGCGGATGGGGGCACGTGAACTTCGACGACTTTCGGTTCCATGACAAGAAACCCACGTTCAAACAGGAAGTCCTGACAAACAAGCCGACGGTCACCATCGCCGAACTCTACCCCTACGAGAATTTGACCGGGGACGAAGCGGCCAAAGTGATGCAAGTCCCCGCCGGTTTTCAGGTGCAACTCGCGGCTCAAGAGCCGGATGTCACCCAGCCGATCGCGATGGCAATCGATGATCGAGGCCGGATCTGGATCGCCGAGGCGCATTCCTATCCAGAACGGGAACAGGAAGGAAACGGTAAAGACCGCATCGTGATTCTTGAAGACACGGACCTCAACGGCACGCTCGATAAGCGAACGGTCTTCATTGAAGGCCTCAACCTCGTCAGTGGTCTCGAAGTCGGCTTCGGTGGCGTCTGGGTCGGAGCGGCTCCGTATTTTCTGTTCATTCCCGATCGCAACGGCAATGACATTCCCGACGGGCAAGAAATGGCGAACGTCAACGGCATCACTCCCACCAGCAACGCCCCGTTGCAATTTCCGAAGGATGTCCCATTTGGGGCCACCGTTCTCCTCGATGGCTGGGCTTGGCAAGATACCCACGAAACACTCAACGCCTTCATCTGGGGACCAGACGGCTGGCTCTACGGCTGCCACGGCGTCTTCACCCATTCCCGCGTCGGCAAGCCGGGAACGCCGGATGATCAGCGGGTTCCCATCAACGCCGGCATCTGGCGATATCATCCGGTGCGTCACGAATTCGAAGTCTTTGCCCACGGCACCAGCAATCCCTGGGGCGTCGACTTTAACGAGGTCGGGGAGGCCTTCTGCACCGCATGTGTGATTCCCCACCTGTACCACATCATCCCCGGCGGCCGTTACCAACGACAGGCGGGGCAGCATTTCAATCAGTTCACATACGATGACATCAAGACGATTGCCCGTCATCGGCACTTTGTCGGCAATCAATGGAACAACAACGACCGCCGGGCCTCCGATGATCTCGGGGGCGGGCATGCCCATGCCGGGGCGATGATCTATCGCGGCGGAGCCTGGCCGAAAGAGTACGACGGCAAACTCTTCATGCACAACATTCACGGCAACCGCGTCAACGTCGACATGCTCATCGACGAAGGCTCGGGCTACGCCGGAGATCGCAACCCCGACTTTCTCCATACCGGCGACAAGTGGTCGCAGATGATCAATCTGAAGTATGGTCCCGATGGACAGGTCTGGATGATCGACTGGTACGATCAGAACCAATGCCATCGCCGCGAGGAAGGTCTCCACGACCGCACCAACGGCCGCGTCTTTCGCGTGACCTATGGCGACGTGAAACCTTCACAAGTCAATCTCGCGGAGGCAACCCTCGGCGAACTGATCAACCACGCGTTGTATACCGACAACGAATGGTACGCGCAGCATGCCCGCCGCCTGATTCAAGAGCGGTCGCTCCAAGAAACGATCGACTGGACTGCCATCACGGAGACCAGAAACGTCCAAGAGGACAACCCAGTTCAGATGTTGCGACTGTTGTGGCTGTTCCACATCACCGGCACGCTCGAACAAAGCAAACCGCAAGACATCGATCGCGTCCTCGCAAACGCCAGTCCCCATGTCCGCGGCTGGTGTCTCCGGCTTCTCGCAGAGTCCGGCAAGTTCGACGGTCTCCTCGAACGTCTGCAGCGTCTCGCGATCAACGATCCCTCGCCGATCGTGCGTCGATCGATCGCATCCGCCGTCCAAACCCTTCCGCTGAGTGACCGCTGGTCGATCCTGGAAGGACTCGT
>JAGQQQ010000165.1:0-6277 GCA_020426125.1 Planctomycetaceae bacterium | reverse complement strand
GCGATGGAGCCGCTCGCGGAGGAGAACTCTGAACGGGCGCTCGCCCTCGCGATGGCAGCCGGGGAATCGATTCCCATGCTTCGCGACTTCATGATCCGTCGCCTCGGCAGCGGGCAGCCTGAGCAGGCCATCGACCTCCTTGTCAAAGGGTTAAGCAATGCGAAGGACGACGGCGTCCGCATGACCTTCCTGCGGGGGATCCACGGGGCCGTGCGAGGCCGCGACAACATCGCCGCTCCTTCGGGTTGGGAGGACATCTACGACCAGCTAACTCAGCCCCAGAAGACATCGGCTTCCTTTGACGTCTACATGAATGCCCTCGGTGTCAGCCTGCTATTCGGGAATGAGCAGGCTGGGAAGACCCTCCAGGAGATCGCCGTCGATGAGGCTGGTCCGCCCGACCATCGTCAGACCGCACTGAACTATCTCGTGGAAGCCCGCGTCCCCGAATTGAGCAGCGTCGTCGGGCAACTCCTCAAAGGAACCTCGCTTCGCGAACCAGCCTTGAAAGCCGCCGCGACGCTTCAGGACCCGCAAATCGCCCAGTCCATCATTGACAACTACAAAGCGTTGAATGCTCAGGAACGGTTTGATGCCCGCAATACGCTCGCCAGCCGCGCGAGTTATGCAGTGCCGTTATTGAATGCCGTCGAGAAGAATCTGATTCCCCGCGCGGACCTGTCGGCCGATTTGATCCGACAGTTGCGAAACCTGGAAAACGAAGAGGTGAATTCCTTGCTGCAACAGGTCTGGGGCGTGGTTCGAGACGTCGCGGCTGACCGACAGGAACTGATGGCACGTTACAAAGCTCTCGCGACAACCACCGCCGAGAGTGCCAGCCGGGAACACGGCCGCGCCGTCTTTGCGAAGACCTGCCAGCAGTGCCATACATTGTTCGGCACCGGCGGCAAGGTCGGCCCCGACATCACTGGATCCAACCGAGCCAACCTCGATTACCTCTTGTCGAATGTCGTGGACCCCAGCGCGGTGATGGCGAAGGACTATCAACCGATGATCCTTGCGACCGACACCGGCCGCATCATCACCGGGATCATCAAGGAAGACACCGGAGCCACGCTGACCATTCAAACCGCCAATGAACTGGTCACGATTGCCAAAGACGAAATCGAAGCCCAGAAGCAAAGTGAAAAGTCGATGATGCCGGACGACCTGCTGCGAAACCTCACCGACGCGGAGGTCCGGGATCTCGTCGCCTACGTGTCAGGGGCCGGACAGGTCGCGATGCAAGCGACGCCGGCGACCATTGACCGATTCTTCAACGGCCAAAACCTCGACGGCTGGCGGTCCACTCGCGAAGAAGACCACGTCCTGTGGTCCGTCGAAAACGGCGAGATCGTCGGAAAGTCTCCGGGGCTGAAGCACAATGCGTTTCTCGTGAGTGAACTCTCACTTGGCGATTTCCGGTTCCAGTGTGAAGTGAAACTCGTGGACAACGCTGGCAATTCGGGAATCCAGTTCCGCAGCCAACCACTTCAAAACGGCGAAATGCGTGGCTATCAGGCGGACGTTGGCCAAGGGTGGTGGGGCAAACTCTATGAAGAGAGCGCTCGCGGCCTGTTGGTGAACAATTATGCCGAGAAGCTGATCCATCCCGGCGAATGGAACACCTACGAGATTGTTGCTGTTGGGGGCCGCGTGCAGACCTTCCTCAACGGAAAGCCGGCCGTCGACCTGAACGACTCCGCTGGCGCCCGGTCTGGGGTCATCGCGGTGCAACTCCACTCAGGTGGACCGATGGAAGTCCGCTTTCGAAACCTCAAGGTTGAACTGCTTGATCGGCTCCCCCCCTACGCGGCGGCAGGGAGCCCACCGTTCGCGTGGCCGACATCCGCGGCACTCGAACCGGGGACGAAGACCGTCTGGAAGAGGACCCGACTCAGTGATCTGTTCCGGTCGGAAGGCTGTTGCGTCGCCGATTTCGATAACGATGGCCATCTCGATGTCGCCACCGGTTCCGTTTGGTATCGCCAAAACCCGAATCGCAAGCCCGGCAGCACCAACCCCGACGACTGGACGATGATGCCCATCACGGAGGAGCCACATGAGTTTGATCCCAAGGGGTACAGCGACACCTTCATGAACTTCGCGGAGGACCGCAACGGCGACGGCTGGACCGATCTGATCGTCTGCGACTTCCCGGGGAAGCAGTCCTGGTGGTTCGAGAATCCGGGCACGAATCCAGGTGAAGAACCGAAGCCGTGGACCCGGCACGAGATGATCCCCGTCACCAACAACGAGAGTCCCCAGTACCTCGACCTCGATGGGGACGGCCAACGCGAACTCCTCGCTGGTGTCGAGAACAAGGTGATGGCGTTCGCAACGCCGCAGTCGCATCCGTTGGCGCCGTGGAAGATTCATCCGATCTCGATGTCAGGCGCCCCAGGAACGGACCGCTTTTCCCATGGACTCGGAGCCGGCGACGTCAACGGCGACGGCCGCGCGGATGTCCTGATCACCAATGGCTGGTGGGAAGCCCCCCCGGCCGGAGACGACTCGACCTGGGAGTTCCATGACGCTCCGTTTGGCCCGGCTTGCTCGCACATGTACGCCTTCGACTTCGATGGAGACGGCGACGCGGACATCCTTTCCTCGTCGGCCCACGCCTTCGGGATGTGGTGGCACGAGCAGACGGAATCCGGCCAGTTTCAAACCCATCTGATCGATGAGTCCTTTAGCCAGACTCACGCGAATGTTCTCGCCGACATGAATGGAGACGGCCTCCCCGACTACGTCACCGGCAAACGCTACTGGGCACACGGCGGCCACGACCCCGGCGGCGACCAGCCAGCCGTGGTCATGTGGTTCGAACTGCAACGGGAAAACGGCAAGCCGGTCTGGAAGAAGCACCAGATCGACGACAACTCCGGCATCGGCACCCAGTTTGAAGTCGCCGACATCAACCGCGACGGACTCCTGGACGTCATCACATCCAACAAGAAGGGAACGTTTGTTTTAGAACAACTCCGCGATTAGCCCCCCGCTTCCGCGGGGACTGCCGCGAACTCGTACTCAGACCAGCCAATTCGCTCGCAACGGCCATCAGCCTCGGTCTAGCGGAACAGGATTCTGGGAGATTTGGGTGATGACGAAAGCTTTGATCGTTCTCTCATGAGATGGCAATTTCTATGGCGTACCAGTCACGAACTGTCCTCGCGGCTGCAATTGCGGTTTCTGTCTTTTTATTGCTTGTCGCAAGGCAGCCGTGGACGATTGACCCGGGGACGATGGAAGTCTTCTTTGGTGTCTTCGGGATGATTTACGCGATCGTCGTGGGGTTTGTCATTCTGGTCCTCCTGGAGAATTACAATGCGTTGAAGGTCCATATCTGGGAGGAGGTCAACGCGCTTCAAGACCTGCGTGATTGCTTGGTCTATGTCGACGACCAGCCCGAGAGCGTTCTGGCCGTTCGAGGGGCAACAAAACGTTACGTGGAGTCGGTGCTGGATGAGGAGTGGAAAGAAATGAGCGGGACAGGGCCCGCGGACCTCGACACGTCCCCCCAGCTCTACTGCATGATGAAGAACGTCCACAAGGTTCAAGTGGCCAATCAGAGTGATGCCGTGGCGCTCGGCAAATTGATTGACACGATTGGCGAGATCACGACCCACCGGACCAATCGGCTCGCGGCGTGTCGGGAACGGCTGCCGTTTCTGCTGATGTTTTACATCAATGTCCTGTCCGTGCTGGTCGTCTTCCTGTTTAGCTTGCTAGCGATCGAGTCACTTGCCGCCAGGGTCCTGCTCAACGGAGTCAACCTGTTCGCCGTGGGGTTCATGTACCTGGTCATCTGGGATCTCAATCACCCCTTTCAGGGTTTTTGGAGCATCGACGACGGCCCCTATCGATCACTGATTGCTCGGATTGAAGCCGTTGACGAGACCGACAGTTGTGGCGACTCCTGTTGACTGTGACTGTGACTGTGTTTGTCAACGACGAGGAGAGGAACTGCGATCGAGTTGAGCTTCGTCAAGTTGCGATCACAAGAAAGGAACCTCGCGGCGGATCGATGCCGACGCTTTTTCGTAATGCGAACTGAACACGGGAGACTCACTTCTTCATACACCTGAAGACTTTCCCGGGGCGTCAGCCCAAGTCGATCCCCAGTTCCTCGATTTTTCGGTAGAGACTGGAGAGTCCCAATTTGAGACGTTTCGCGGCTTCGCGTTTATCGGGCCACTGCCGAAGAACGCGAGTGATGTGGAGTCGTTCGTAGTGCCGAAGAGCGCTGCGGAGGTCGTCCGTGTCTGGGAGCGGCGACCCAAGTCCCAGGAGATCAGGAGGTAAGTCTTTGGGTTCGACCTGGGTTCCATCACACATGATGACGGCCCGTTCGATGGCGTTGTCCAACTGACGGACGTTCCCTTTCCATTGGGCGGACATCAGTAATCGAATCGTTTCGCTGGACGCGCTGACAACCCGTTTCCGAAGCGCCCGAGAATGTTTCGCGACGAAGTGGTCCGTCAATTCCGGGATATCATCAAGGCGTTCCCGGAGGGGAGGGATCCGGATTTTGACGCCGTCCAGGCGATAGAACAGATCCTCCTGAAACTGATTCTCTCCCACGAGACGGAGCAAGTCTTCGCTTGTCGAAGCAATAATCCGGCACCGCACGGCATACGTCTCCGACCCACCAGACGGCATGCTTTCGCCGTATTCGATCGCCCGAAGCAGTTTGGTCTGAGTCCCCATCGGCAAGCGTGCGATTTCATCCAGGAAGACGGTCCCCTTTCCGGCGGTCCGCAGAATTCCTGGGTGTCCCTTTTCTCCCGTCTCGTTCCCGAACAGTTCGGATTCAAGCAGTTCAACGGGCCGGCTTCCGCAGTTGACGGCCAGAAACTTTTCGTCCTTCATCGGACCTGCCGAATGAATGGCGCGGGCGAATAATTCCTTTCCGGTACCCGTTTCTCCAGCCAGCATGACGTTCGAATGGGTGGCCGAGATTTTCGCAATGGTTTCGAGCAAAACTTTGAGCGGTTCACTTGATCCAACAATTTGATCGAACCGATTCGGCTGCGCGAGTTCCCGACGGAGTTTTTGGTTCTCCAGATACAGGTCCCCGTATTCAAAGACCCGGGAGAGTTTGTGCACCAAGTCATCGAACCGAACTGGCTTGGTGAGATAATCGAAAGCCCCGGCTTTGAATGCTTCGACCGCCGATTCCACAGTGCCGTAAGCGGTGATGATCAACACAAATACGGACGGATTGAGCTTGTGGAGCATCCGCATCAATTTGATGCCATCGCCATCTGGAAGTTGAATGTCGCAAATCGCGAGATGAAAGTCTTGCTCCTTCGCCTTGGCCAACGCCTCTTCAACAGAACCCGATTTGGTGACTTTGTATCCTTCGCCAACTAGAAATTCCGTCAGCGAGTTGCGAATGATATCCTCGTCCTCGCAGATCAGAATGTGGCGGTTCAACGGATTCGCTGGGGTTTGGCTTTGTGGCATTGTCCGGAGTGGGAAACGAAGTGATCACGGATCGGGACGGCCAGGACTGCTCGTCAATTTTAAGGGCCCCCCCTTTTCGAGTCGGGGAGCACTTAGTTTGACGTCAATCAGATAGTCACAGTCCGTGATTCTAGGAGGCTCAGCATCAAACTCCAATGGACTGGAACCATCGCAGACACCGGAATTCCCAGGAATCTTCAGAGTCGCATCCGAGTCGATCAGGGAGGACGGTCTTGCTGAACGAAACTCATCTCAATGCCGGTTGATGTCCTGGAGTTTCAGTCTTCCGCCCGACTTCCGTCCCCGCACATCTTGACGATTTTCGGATCGAATCTCGCAACGGTTTCCACCAAGTCGCGCTGAGCCGACATCACGTCATCAATGTTCTTGTAAACATCCGGTACTTCGTCGGAACCGGCAGAGAGAACACGGATCCCTTTCTTCAGCAGATCCTTTCGAACGGCGCTGAAGCGGTAAGTGGACCTTGCCTGTTTTCGAGACATGATCCGGCCCGCTCCGTGAGATGCCGAGTGCAAACTCTCTTCGTTTCCCAATCCCCGAACGATATAGGCCGGACTGGCCATGGAACCGGGAATGACACCAAGAATTCCCGGGCCGGCGGGGGTGGCTCCCTTCCGGTGGACAACGACTTCGCGACCGCCGTGGGTCTCCTTCCAGGCGAAGTTGTGGTGATTCTCGACGCCCCCGAGGATCTCGATGTTGAGGAATTCTGTAATCGTGCGGTGAATCACAGCATGGTTCGCGGAGGCGTAATCCCCCATGAGGTTCATGGCCGCCCAGTACTCCT
>JAGQQQ010000164.1 GCA_020426125.1 Planctomycetaceae bacterium | reverse complement strand
AACTCTCAGCCTTTTCCACTCAGTGCCTGCGAATGCCAGGACGATTTCCCCGGACTTCGCGAGTTCCGTATCGAGATAAAATTTCACGCGACCATTCTGGTCAACGGAAGCAATCGACACGGAATCATTGGTTGAGCTTTCGATGTGGGGGGTAATCTGAGTCTCTGATTCCGATTCACGCCCCAAGAGCGTCGCCTCGGCGTAGACTCCGTCTTCAGATTGCAGGTGAAAGAAAAGTTGACTTGGACGAATGAGGCAGTGTTCATGCCCAGCAATCGCTCGTGCTTTGACAGCAACGCTATTCTCAACGGGACCTCGCTTCAGGTGGATGAAAATCTCCCCCTCGTGTCGGGTTCCCGGCTCACCGACTGCGTTGAGTTGTGCCTGGACGACGACGTCTCGAAACGCTCGGTCACCAAGTCCAGTGAACTCCTCATCGCGAACAATTTGAAAAGCAAAATCCCCCTGATCCTCGCCAATCAAGTCAATGAAGGCTCTCTCGCGTGTAACGGGTATGCGAATCACTGCTGAACCCGAAGGCGGAGGGTCTGAACCAAAGACGTAGCCGAGATCGATGAATTGATTTCGCACTTCCATCGCGGGGTACAGTGTGCCGATACAGGTCACCGCGACCGACTCGGTCGCCTTCGGCGATTCGAAAACAACCTGGACTCCCGTTTCAAATTTCCCATTCTTCGAGGTCAGGTTGAGCTTCAGGTCAATATCAACGCTCTGCCCCGGCTCGATCGGTGTCTCAACGTGTTGGGCCGTTGCGCACGAGCATGAGGATTGGATCTCCTTGATGCGAACCGGGTAGGAGTAGACATTCGTGAAATGAAATGTCTGAGTACGGGACAGTGCATCCAAACCTGCATAGAGAACTCCCAAATCGACTTGAGTCGTGTCGAAACCAGTGCTCAATGCGATGGGCGGCTCAGTCTCGCTCGACGAAGAACATCCCCAAATGTGAACACCGAGCAGCACCGCTGGCAAGATTCGCGATCGAAAAGATCGATCAAGCATTCGTCTCATCCCTTGTCAATCAAGGTTCCGGGGAACCGACCGATTCACGACGACTTTGGCTTTTCCCCGTCAGGTGACGCCAACGGCGATTGGGAACGAACTGCCGATCGCCGTGTTTTCCAGACGTGATATCCGAGGGAAAGGCCGGCCAAGCCGATCAGGGCCATATCGATTGTGACGAGCCGAGAAGCCCAGACTTCAATCGGTGTCGAACAGGGCCCATCGAAGATCAGAGCGTGTCCGGTCCACAATTGTTCAAACTGCTCAATCGGTCTGGCGAGAAGAACATCGCCGTACGCTGGATCCGCAAGTCTGACATGGTCCTCGCGAATCTCGACAACAACGACATAATGAAGATCCGTGACACCGGGAGGCGGGAGTTGAGTCGCGATTGCGGGGAGGTGCCGTCCAAGCCAATCCAGATCCCCTTCACACGCGCAGGCTGGGATCCCCAATTCGCCACTGACCGTTTTCATGCGTGCAAGAGAGAGTAGGCCGCCTGACGTCTCTTGGGGATCACACATTTTCTTGACTGTATCAAAGTCAACATCCTCCCCTTTTGCCCGGGCAATCAGCCAAACAGCGCGAGCGCCACACCATTTCTGAGGCTGCCCCAGTTCATGACGGTCAGATTCTCCGGTTCCGGCAAAAAGCAGAAAAGCCAGTATCCCATGCAACGCGGTCACTTGTTTCCCTTCGCCAGGTAGACAGCCCCCCGCACCAATCCCGCAGCCAGCACGACCAAGTTTGCAACAATGAGAAACACCGGCCAACCCTTGTCATGACGACTGGTTTTCGGGGCTCCGAACTGACGTGCGATTGCTGCCTCCAATTCGGGATTCGCCTCCCCGACCTGAAAAGCACTCTCTTCGATTCCGTCATACACGAGCGTCCCGTCTGGAAACTCAAGCGCAAAAGCGTCATCCGGTAGCGGTTCATTCACCTTCAAGTCCTCAATGACCACCTCGGTGATCAATGTGTTGAGGGTCTCGAATCGAACGTCATCAAGCGTAAACGGCTTTGTTCCATCAAAGCCATCCGGGAACGCTTTTCCGTCTTTGGGAAGCATCGCGGACTCATAAGCCTTGACCGTGTAGCGCTGGGGTAGCCAGACTCCTCCATCGAAGAGCTGGAAATCATCCATCGTTGACACAACGCGATTTGGGGGAATGGCAGCGAATTCCTCGCCATTCGGTCCGTATTGATAGACCTCCGAAATGGTCTCAACCAAAGCCATGCCACGGTCGGGATCAAATCGAAAATCATGACGTCGCAAAGCGCCAGCGGCATCTAATACAGCTTGCCCTGTTGGGTGTGATACAAAAACCTGCGGGTCCGTGGAATCTTTTCCCAACTTCAGATATCCCGCCTCAGCGGCACGAACAAAAAAGTCCGGGAGGAATCTGTGACTCCAGTTCGGGCCACCAATTGGTTTCAGGTCATAGTCTAATCCCAAATACTGGAAGAGAAGCTTTCGGTTCCCTCCATCGTCGATTGTTCCGTAACGCCCCCGTAATGTTCTCCAGTGGTTCCCATCGAAAACGGTGATTAACGTAATCTGGCCAGAAGCATTGCGATACTCGTGCCGCTCACCGCGATCCGACGAATATGCCAACTTCGCTGACCATTCCACCGATTGCTGTGCCTTGTCTTCCCGAACTGCGGGAACAGGAACCCCAGCAGACTTCGCCATGGCTTTCGCCGAAGATTTCCGCAACTGATTGATTCTGTCGTGGTCGGGAGTCACTCGCTCCGTGAAACGAATTGTGGCTTCCAGGCTTGTCACCTGTTCCATGCGGGCTCGCTGGATTTCAATGAATCCCTCAATATCGGCTCCCGGGCTGACACCGTGGAGGACCCCAAATAGAGGTAGCACAAAGGCCGAAATAACAATGGTTTGCCTTTGCCAAAACTGCAAGACCGACGCAACCATGGCAAACATCCAAGCTCACAACAGAGTAAAAACTTGCTGGTGGCGCCGTATGCCAAACGGAGAAATCCCCCTCAGGGGAAAATCCAATCGTTCCCTAACGTAAAAAAGGGGCTACCTGCCACGCTCCGTAATAAAAGATATGCCGATGTTGTACTCGAAATCGTACGCACGACCTCAACTCAACCGAGCGACAACATGAGATTTCGGGATACTGGGCCATCCCTTCACAAGACGTTAGGCCGTCTGCCTCGGATTCCATCTCCGAAACCTCACGCGATCGCACCGGTTGGGCACATCGTCACCAAGCCTACTTAGTCGAAGTATCCACCCTGCGTGCAATCCGCTGCCACGCAGTCATACCACGAACTGGTTGCATAAGGTGCGCCAGGGCAACTACATGTCAGGGTGTACGTCGGAGGAAATCCGACTCCAACCGCGACGGACTGACAACCTCGGTATTGATGTGTCCCGCAGACACTGCTGCCCCAGTCCCCCCCGGTGCTGGGGTCGCACGTGTAATAGGGAATCGAAAAACAGGACTTGTGATTGGTCCCAGGTGCCGCGTCGCAGGTTGTGCAGTTCGCCGCCAAGCAGCCGACGGCCGTCTGGGTGCTGCATTCGACCTCGGGAACGGGAGGAGCCCCCGAAGGGCAGGGAGTGGAGGCCACAACCGAGCAAGACTCATTCGAATTGTTGAAGTCGCCTCCCACAATCAATGACGACTCAACATCAGTGAGCGTCCTGGATCCACACACGCGGAGCATGATCGAGTCGCTAAACGACGCGATAGAGAGCGACACGGCCCCAACCGAAAGAAGAACTCGAAAGATACTTACCATCTCCGTCTCCCCAAGGTAAGAAAAGAACACAGGGGGTTACTCCTTGCAACCCACCTCGGGGGGGAGGTTAACATCTCTGTTGATAAAAATCAACGAGTTCGTTGATGCGTTGAAGGAGAACGACCGGCGAGTCGATCAATTCCGTCAGGGGTGGTGAGGATTCTGCAGAAATGAAAACATCAGTTGTCAAGGTTTTCATCCCGACTTCGCTGAGACTGTCGAACTCATCTGAGACGTCTGGCAGGTTGCTGTGATCCCTATCAAAACTGTATCGTTCCATGGGTGAGTTCCACTTCCAACCAGACGTCCCCTTCGAGACACTCGGCGACATTCCGCTCTTGCGCATTCCCTCGGCAATCCGTTTCAGGTGTTCGGTTTTGAAAACGTGATGATTTCCCAACCGACACGGGTTGATGCAACTGTCAAAGGCTGACAGAAAGAATCGCCTAGAAACGACACCACGTTGCGTCGCGGCGTCAAATGAGCGTCGCCATTGCGAAACACGACGTTGCCGTGAGGAACCGACGTTGCCGGAATTCCACATCTTGACATCCCTGAGATGGCAAAGTGAATGCATCAGGAAAACCTTAACGTGCGATCCTGTTGAAGTTTGCGTCCAATGGAGAGATCCGCTCAAGTTCTCGTTGTGAAAGCGGAACAGCTCTTGCCATCATGGCAGTTATGATCCGCATGAACTCGCAAGCTGTTCCGTATTCCGAACTGACCTACATCGGCTTTCGGTTGGCCTATTCCGACACGCTGGAACGGCTTGAACTCGCCCGACAGCTTGATCTGAGCCAGGAACATTGCCACGGTTACCTCGCGGAGGTGCCGTTTCTCCGACAGGTTCCCGTCCAGGTCCAGTTGGAGTTGCTCATGGAAACGTGGGCCCGCCACTTGGATTCTCAGGAATGGCAGGCGACGCTGCTTGACGAAAGTGTTCTTTATGCCGCGTTCGAGACCGCAGCTCGCATGATTCGGCTGGAACCTACGATCGCTTCCCGATTTCTCGCTCGGGGACCGATTCCGTGTGGAATGAAGTTGAATTCCGGATACGCGGATGCCCTGCAAAAAATGCATCTGAAGCTGATTGGGAACTGCTCATTCCTGGTCATCAGCCAGTATCAGGATCTTCCGCCAAGCGAAATTCAAGCCTGGAAACAGTCCGAAGGGATCCCGCCAGCGGCGGATGAGTGCCTGTTTGACGCTCTGGGGAGGTGGTACGTTTCGCGTGATTTCCTGCAACACTCGACCGGACTCCTCGCTGAACAGGAAGCTGAGCACCTCGCGAGCTTCTTTCAGTCAACCGGTTGCTGCGTCCGCTGACGGCCTCTTGGAGAAAAAACTCCTGTCATTCGGATTGCCTGCGCCAATCGCTTCGGGAACATGGAACTCCGCGACTCTTCGGTCTAAAATCACGAGATTGTAAACCCCTTCCATGTGGTCCCATCGTTTGAACGGCTTCCACATCGCTCGCTTTCGGCGTTCCCGATCGTCTTGGTGTGCGTCCGTCTCCATTCGGCATTTCTTTTGACAGGTGAAGTTATGTTGCCCAGACGTGAACTGTTTCCTCACGTCATTGAGATCAATCATCAGGCTCGCCGCAGAATGGGGTGCTGCGTGTACCTTGTCTTCGACGCGGACGAATGGTGTCTTGTCGACATCGGGTATGAAGACACTCTCGAAGACATGATTCAGATTATTCGGCAGCTCGATTTCCCGTTGGCGAATTGTAAGTACCTGGTCGCGACGCACGCTGACGTCGACCACATCCAAGGGCTGAAACGTGCCAAGGAACTGATGCCGCAGGCTCAGGTGGTCGGCCACCCTCATGCTGGAAAACTTCTCGCCGAAGGAGAACGCATCATGACCTATGCGGAGATTTCCGCGCAAGGGATCTCCCTGGACCTCCCAGCGATCCAGTTCGATCAAACGATCAACGAAGGTGATACGCTTTCGATTGGGAACCTGTCCCTGAAGGTCTGGCACACTCCTGGGCACGCTCCAGCACAACTGGCGTTTCGGCTGGGAAACCTGTTGTTGTCAGGGGACAATATCTATCGAGATGGAGCCGTCGGAAACATTGACGCCCACCACGGCTCCGATATTCCCGCGTTCATCCGATCATTAAAACGGATTCAGGAGAGCGACGTGGAATGGCTCCTCCCGAGCCACGGTCCTTCCTTCCGAAAAGACAACGCGATGATCCAGAAGACGATTGACCGACTGGATCGATACCAGCACCTCGCCGATTTTGGAACCTGCGCGGTCGATTGGCCACTGATGGACGAATGGGACGACGAATTGGCAAAGGGGTGATTTTGATGAATTGCCATGACGATCGATTTCGTCGAGTCAGTTCCGCGTTCGCGCGTGATGTGCCCCCCAGGAATCTCTGAATAAGCGAGAAAGGTGAGGGGGTGTCAAAGAAAAACGCCGAGAACATGCGTGGAAGATGCTCTCGACGCTTGAGGAATTCGCTTGGTCACGAGGAATTCAGAGGTGCAATCACAACTCAAACTTGGCGGCCGAAGTTCCGCCATCCGGAACGGAAAATGTGAGTTTCGAATTCGACGAGGAATACTCCGGCGGAATGAGTTGACTGATCTCCATCTTCTTCACGTTGGGGTTTTGTTCGTTGCCCGTTGACATGGCGGCGAACTGGCCGGCATCCATCCCGCTTTCCGGATCCATGTCCATTCCGGCCGCATTGATCTTCGAGAAGAAGACCGTGTTCTGCCCCGGAACGGCCCCTTGAACGAGACGAAAATTCCCGTCTTCATCCGTGACACCAAAAGACCCATGGTTCGGAAACTCTGGGTTCAAGAAATGGACCTCAACATCTGAGACCGGCTTGCCGTCAATCAGCAGAGTTCCTGACACAGAGGCTCTTGGAGGTTGATCCGATTTCCCTCCACATCCCAAACACGAAATGGCGATGAAGACTACCGCCCCCCATCGAACCGAAGCTTGTCCCTTCACTTGACTCATTTCTGACATCCTCATTCCACTTTCATTTTATCTTTTTGACAGTCGCCACGAAACTAGCGTCAGGACGATGCGAAGCAGCGACGATGACGTCACGAGATGTCTAAACACCAATTGCTTATTGCCCACATCACTGTGCGAAGTGAACCATTGCGACGCCCCCAAACACCTGAAAAGGGGCGTCGCAGATGAATTTCAGATCGCTCCCGATTGTTGAGTCGCTTTTTTGTCAACTACTCAAGCGAAGTGACCTGCCGATCGTGGATGTAGTTGACGAGGCAGAACAGTTTATAATCCATATTCTCACTGAAGAACCTCACGGATCCATCTCCCATCAGGAATTGGGCGCCTCCCGTGTGGCCACTGCCGAATCCCCAAGCGTAAGTTTTGCCGCTTCCGTTCTGTGAGTAATCGGCATTGATGTGATAGAGCGCCGGAGCATTTCCAAATGTATAACAGACGTTGAGGCTAGGGTCGGTGCAGCCATTGGATCCCAGTCCTTGTGAAACCACTCGGCCATGGATACTGGTATGGATCCCGGAAAGCCCCCAGGGACCATACGCTGACGAGGTGTGATAAGAACCGCCGCCCCAGCTTTCACCAATCACAGATGTGTTGCTGGTCCCGTCCGTGAAGTCCCGAATGCGAGCCGCTTGATCATTCCCAAAAGCCCCCTGACGGTAATCACTTTTGTAAATCTGCCAGGGAGCATTGTAGTCGGTGAAAACTCCTGTGCAGAATGCATAACTCGTTCGACGAGTTTCCGCGGTGCGAGTGTAGAACGGAGTCGGGTAGGTTGATCCCGCTGGGCCGGCTTCGGGATGGGAAGGACACTCCAACATCGGGATCGCGGTCTCAACGAGCCTTTGATTGTTGGTGTTCAGCGGAGCCGCAGTCAATGAATAAGCGTTGGCGTCGACTGACCTTTGGTTCGTATCGAATTGATTGTACAAGGGAGCTTGGTCGAGATAGGGGAGCAACATCTGCCACCCCGTTACATCCATCACCCAGTTGCCATTGGAATAGTAGGTGCCGCTATTATAACGTCCTGAAGATATCAATGCCGCAGGAAATGTTTTGGAAACGTCATGGTAGTTATGCAACGCGAGTCCCATCTGCTTCATGTTGTTTTTGCACTGCGTTCGGCGGGCCGCTTCCCGAGCCTGCTGAACCGCTGGAAGGAGAAGGGCGATCAAGATCGCAATGATCGCGATGACAACAAGCAACTCGATGAGCGTAAAACCTCGATGTGAATTTCGCCGGCGCATGAACAGGCTTCCTTGAACAAGGACGAGAACGAAAGAACTCAACCGATCAACGTGAACGATCGAGCCAAGACAAGAACGTCTCCGGTATTAAACACGAGAGACCGGGTGGCTGTCTTGAAAAATTTTCTAAGAATTCTCGGTACGCAAACGTCGGACCGTTCTCGCACGGTGTTCCCAAAAACCGCCGAATCGCATCAATGTCGCATCGAATCGGAGTGCAGCTCTTTATTTATGTGCAATCCGGAAACAAAACAAGAAATGGAGGCAAGACCAGATAACGCGAAAGTGATAAAGAGGCAAGCAACAGACTAAAATTCGTTCATCTGTTGTTCAGTTGATGCATGGAAATCCGGCAGCTCTTGCCAGACCTTTAGGAATCAACCGGAACCTGACTGTAAGCATCATGTGAGATGCCGTCCCGATCGAGCGCCCAAGGTGGGGAAATCCCCTTGGGGTTCTGTTTTGAAAGGACTGGAGGCAAACAGTCGTAGTCCGGGAACAACGGCAGTCGCCCCTATTCACCCGTTGCGTATGTCCCATCGGCACGACGAATGCGCAAACAGTCAATCCCGGAAAGATAGGATTTCTGGGAGTCTGGGTTTGCTCCAACAACCTGAATCGTCAGGGTTGGGCGACCTTCAGATAAATCCACGCCAGGGAATGTGAGTAACCCTGAGGTGATCACGTCGGGATTGTACAAGTCGATCGGGGCACCGACCGCTGTTTCATTCACGTGCAATTGAACAATGCCATAGTCCCGGGCGCAAGTCAGAATGAGTTCGAGAGTCACTTTGCCGGAGACGGTTGGCAATTCGATGGTCAACGTGTCTCCGGGGCGGGCGCCCGTCCAGAACAGTTGTGAGTTGCCACTCCAGAGATCACCCGAAAAGCGGTCCATCGGTTGTGGCTTGGCCGAACCTGCGGTCGTTTCCACTTGTAGAGACTCTCCTTCAATGCCGCCGACGAGGTGTCCGCCATCGGCTGTCAGTTCGGGTTTCGGTCCTCGCAATGGCTTCGCGTTCTCCACCGACGGCAGTTTCTCTCCTTTGTACACTTTGGGCTGAGCAGCCTCCCATTTCTCCTGTGAGACAGTCTTTGTGTGATGAATGAGGACATTGGCTCCCTTCATTCCCCCCAGGACCATGTCGAGTTGGCCATCGCCATTCAGATCGGCAAGGGACAATTGCCGCCCGATGCCGGACTCTCCATCCGCTTGAAAGGGGACCCAGTCCACGCCGTCGTCTGAGCGGACCAGCTTGAACCAGTACACCACGGCCCCCGCATCCCACATCGGGCTCTGCTCATGATGCGAGTAATACGTCTTCCCGGTGACGATGTCCTTGAGGCCATCTCCATCAAGATCCGCGAGGTTCACAGAATGCAACTCGCTGAACAGAACGCCGTATCGATTTTCTGAGGGATGCGAGCCCATGATCAGGTGGTGTTTCCACTGGACTTCACCTTCTGCCGAAATCTGTTCGTACCACGCCAACCCAAAATCATGCGCCGCGTGGCTGGTGATGACATCGTTGTCTCCGTCTCCATCGACATCGTAGGCATACATCTCCGCGCCGCCGTAAGCATTGGTGAACTTCACGGGATGGTGCAGCCATCGGGAATCGGTCGCATGCGTTTCCGGTTGCTCAAACCAACCTTGAGAATGGATGATGTCCGGGAGGCCATCGCCGTTGACATCGCCGATGCCGAGACCGTGCCCGAATCGCTTCGCGGTGATCTGTTCCGAAATCGGATGAAACTCCCACGTCTCCCAGGGATTGTCCCAATTCACGCTCGCGAATCCGAAAAAGCCATCACGCGTGCAGACCAACTCAGGACGCTCATCGCCAACCAGGTTCGTCAACTGCGGAGATTCGTTGGAGACCCAGTCAAAGACCTCGTGCTTCGGCCAATGGGAGTCAAAGCCGTCAGGGCCCGGGTTTTCGTAGACGTGGGCGGGAGTCCCGGGAAAGCCGACAGTGAACACATCCGGGCGGCCATCGGCGTTGAAGTCGTAGACCCAGTTGAAGAAGTTGTTGGCGTAGCCCTTTCGATTCTGGGGAACCGCCTCGTAGAGTTCGTGTTTCTCCTGAAACGTCGGCCCCGCAAACCAGTAGGGACCATAGACCACATCTGCTTGTCCATCCCCATTGATGTCGCCGGCATTGGCTCCCTCGGAATAGTAAGTGTCCGTCAATTCTTGCCGTTCGAAAGTGTGCAGCACTCGATCCTCCGCCGAACTTCCTTGAGGAGGAAGGGAAAGGGCAAGCAACAACAAACACAACGAGCGAGCGACGGAATGCATCAGACGGTCTCCGGCAAGGCGGGGAAAGGGAACGGCCTCCGCTTGTCGTTGTAAGGCGAAAACCGACCGATTCGCAACCATGAGCTTGACTGCATCCCCCAAGTTTCCAGTAAAGGTGGCGGTTCCTTGCATCCCGCGTCGGACAACACGACGATAGCGGGATCGCCATTCTCATCTCTCGTTGCCATTCTCTGGATCATTTCGCATGTCGCGTCTTCTTTGTCTTGTGCTGACGATATCCCCAATTTTCTGGTTGGCTCCACGCGAGTTGGTTGCCCAGCGTTCTTCAGCGGCTTCAAAAGACGTTGTGCGGGAGGCGATGAAGCGGGCGGCGACCTACTACTTTGAGAACGTTTCGACACATGGCGGCTACGTCTACTTCTATTCGCTCGATCTTCAACGACGGCTCGGAGAAGGGGTCGCATCCCCCGATCAAATCTGGGTTCAACCCCCCGGGACGCCAACCGTCGGAATGGCATACCTCGCAGCGTGGTGCGCGACGCAAGATGAGTACTATCTCAAAGCCGCAACCGCGGCGGCGGAGGCGATCGCTTATGGTCAGGTCCAATCCGGCGGCTGGACCAATTGTATCGACTTCAACCCCCAGGGAGACCGCGCCTCGCTCTACAAAAACGGAAAAGGCCGGGGACGGAACACCTCCTCGCTCGATGATGGCCAGACGCAGTCGGCGATCCGACTGCTGGTGCTCGCGGATGAGGCGCTGCATTTCCGCAATCTGCAAATCCATGAGGCGGCGATCACTTCACTCGATGCGCTGCTCGCGGAGCAATTCCCGAATGGAGCTTTCCCCCAAGTCTGGGATGGGGATCAGAACCCCGATCCTCCCATCCAGAATGCGAACTATCCCAGCTACGACTGGCGGACCGAGGGACGCATCAAGAACTATTGGGATTACTACACGCTCAACGACAACGTCTGTGGATATCTGGTTCAGACGTTAATGGACGCTCACCGCGTGTACGGAGACGAACGCTACAAAATGGCCATCGAACAGCTCGGAAACTTCTTAATACGGGCCCAGATGCCCGATCCCCAAGCCGGTTGGGCGCAGCAATACAACTATGACATGCAACCCATTTGGGCACGTAAGTTTGAACCCCCGGGCGTCTCAGGTGACGAGTCTCAGGAAGCTATCGAGACATTACTGAAGATCCACGCATTCACGGGCGATGACAAGTATCTTGAACCGATCCCCAAGGCACTCGCCTATCTGAAAAAATCACTCCTCCCTGACAATCAACTGGCGAGATACTACGAACTCAAAACAAACCGTCCGCTGTACATGGAACGTCGGGGAGACGTGTATTCGCTGACGTACAGTGATGCGAATCTTCCAGACCATTACGGCTGGAAGACCCCCTCGCGACTCCCCGATCTGGAACGGCAATATGAACTCCAAAGAAACGGCCGCACGGAACCGAAAGATCAATCCCCCCCCGCCAGAGAGGTGCAAGAGATCATCCGCTCTCTCGACCAACAAGGCCGCTGGATCTCCACGTACACCGGCGAGCGTCTCATCGGCCAGGCGAAGTTCCCACGTGGCGACAAGTACCTCAGCAGCGAATTGTTCAGTCAAAACCTGACGTCATTAGCGGGGTTTCTCAACTCACTAAAGTAATTTCCCCCGGCGAGCGTCAGCTCCCTGTCTTCAGGACGTGGTTTAATACGAATCCGTTCTGTTTTCGTCCTGTGCGGAAAATTCATTCAAGTACAAACGGATCGATGAGAAGGAAGATTTTATGGATTCTGCGACGATCCGAATGATGATTTTTTCATTATTTCTACATTCGTGGACCGAGGCCCACGCAGTTGTATACTTTATCCCCGGGGATGCCTGCTTTTACACAACGATTACGGACTCCGTGATCGAACACGTTGAGTCTGAAGGAGAACTCCTATTCGATTACAATTTGCCCCCCAATGGGGTCGGCTTCAATGGTTTCGCGGGATTCCGTCAGTTACGAATCACTGGGGACTCCAAGAAACTTGCGGCGCAGCTGCGTAAAGTTTACGACTCGCTCCGAAGCCGGCATCCCCAAAACGTGGAGATTCGATTTTCCGCCAACGGAGACCGGATCGAACGGGAAATCAACGGCTTCCTCGCGTACATCTATCCTCGCGACTTTTCATTTGACAAATACCGAGTTGGGCTGTTGTACAACGAGAAATGGCATTCTCTTGCCGAGAACGATGAAGAGAAGAGCTTTGTTGCTCGGGAATACAACTGCCACGTCCAGTCTCATGATTCCGTGGTTGAGGATTGGAAAAATGCTAAAGAGGTGAATGGACTTGAAGTCAAGTTTCCGATCGGTCATCCCTGGTGGAAGCTGGGACGTCCGAATTCCATCGTCGCGGAGGTCGACGCGGATGCGGTGTCAATCTGCCTATTTGAATTTAACGATCCGAAAGCCTACTTCCGACAGTCTGTCGGAATTCCTTTGTTCCTCGTCGAAAAGGATCAGATCTGGGAGTGCCGTTACAAGAAGGGCCTGACTCATCCTCGCAAACTCATTAGGAAGGAGTGGACGCCATGATCTCCACGGGTGGAGTTCTCGCGTACGCGATTCTTCTGCATATGGCCATCCTCATGTGGTGCCTGCCGCGCCGGCTTGGTGGTGTCGGGCTACTTGCCGGTCAGTTTTTTTCTTTCGGAGCGTGGGCTGCCGTGTTGTCTATCTCAATCGTGGTCGGAGAAGTGGACTACAAAGGTTGTTCCTCTTTAGTCGGAATCGCATTTGACGCATTCCTGTTCAATCTCGTTCTGCTGCCAGCCGGAGTGACCGCTGCTGCGCTGAGATCTCTTGAATCGAAACTCCACTATGACAAAGCCATTGAGACTGGGTAAGAATCACTTCGGACAACATGGGTACAGACGTACCGTCTTCCCCAGTTCACCATGATGCGAGTCACAACACCACAACTAACTTCAGATTCCAGCATGACCAATGTCGTTTATGCCATCGCCACAATGGATAGCAAGGGTGCCGAGCTGGCTTTCGTCGCTGATTGCCTGAAGGCGACGGGGTTGGAGGTCCGAACCGTCGATGTGGGAACGCTTGCGCCCCCCACCGTGAGCCCCGATATCTCGCGTGAAAAAGTGCTCAACGACTGCTTGCTGCCATCAGACAACGACCGCGCCGCGGCGATTTCCGCAATGGCACAGGCCCTGGCGACTTGGCTGCGGAAAGAGTGTGAGAGCGGTCGTGTCGCCGGAGTCATCGGCCTGGGGGGGAGCGGGGGAACGGCTCTCATCTCTCCGGCGCTGCGAGCCCTTCCGATTGGACTCCCGAAGGTGATGGTTTCGACCGTCGCCAGCGGCAACACCGCCCCGTATGTCGATTGCAGTGATATCACGATGGTGTCTTCCGTCGTCGATGTCGCGGGGTTGAACGTCGTTTCCCGGACCGTTCTTGCCAATGCGGCGCACGCACTTGCGGGAATGGTCAAGCAATTCCGTCAGATAGAATCGAATCGTCCCGCACTGGGCATGACGATGTTTGGCGTGACGACGGCCTGCGTCACGCGAGTGCGCGAAGCTCTGGAATGTGAGGGCTATGACTGCCTTGTGTTCCATGCCACAGGAACAGGCGGCAGAGCAATGGAAAAGCTAGTCGACTCCGGCATGATTCGCGGCGTACTCGACATCACGACCACCGAAGTCGCCGATGAGATCGCCGGAGGGATCTTTCCCGCGGGGTCGAAACGGTTTGAGACACTGCTCAAGCACCGGATCCCGCTCGTCCTCAGCGTGGGAGCCGTCGACATGGTGAACTTCGGTGCTCAGGAAACGGTCCCCGAGAAGTATCAGAATCGGTTGCTGCACGTTCACAACTCGCAGATTACGCTGATGCGGACGACCACCGAAGAGAATCGCCGAGTCGCACGGTGGATGGCGGAGAAACTGAATACGGCGACCGCATCGTTTACGATTTTGTTACCAACAGGGGGCGTTTCCGCACTCGATGCGCCGGGCCAGCCGTTCTATGATCCCGAAGCGGACGAAGCGTTGTTCACGGAGTTGGAGGCGGCGATTGAGCCGCAAGAGAATCGAAGAATCGTGCGGCTTCCGTATCACATCAACGCTCCGGAGTTTGCCGATGCGATCGTTTTTGCGTATCAAGAGCAAGTGACTTAGCATTTGATTTAAAAGAGCGTCTCGGGCATGCACGGGACGTGCATGGCAAAACGTGTGGATGAGTTCATTTCATGTCTGAATCACGTGAAGAAATCCTTGCTCGGTTCCGTCAAAAGATTACTGCCGGGGTCCCCATCATCGGGGGGGGAGCGGGAACGGGGATTAGCGCCAAGTGCGAGGAAGCGGGGGGAATCGACCTGATTGTGATTTACAACTCCGGCCGATATCGGATGGCCGGCCGAGGGTCTCTTGCCGGGCTCATGCCTTATGGCAACGCCAATCAGATCGTCAAAGAGATGGCTCATGAAGTCATTACCGCCGTCAAGCAGACGCCCGTCCTGGCGGGGGTCTGTGGGACGGACCCCTTCATGCTCCGCGACCACTTCCTCCGGGAATTGAAAGACCTGGGCTTTGCTGGCGTGCAGAACTTCCCCACCGTGGGCCTGATCGATGGCATTTTCCGAGCGAACCTGGAAGAGACGGGGATGGGGTTCGGCCTTGAAGTCGAGATGATCGGAGCTGCCCATGACCTCGACCTGATAACGACGCCGTATGCTTTCACCCCCGAAGAGGCCCGAGAGTTGACGGCAGTCGGCGCGGACATCATCGTCGCTCACATGGGACTCACCACCAGCGGAACCATCGGGGCGAAGACGGCGCTCACTCTCGAAGATTGCGTTCCCAAAGTCGCCGCCATCGCGGAAGCCGCACGCAACGTTCGCGACGACGTGCTGGTTCTTTGCCATGGTGGCCCCATCGCGATGCCCGAGGATGCTCGTTTCATTCTGGAGAAGCTTCCCCAAATCGACGGCTTTTACGGCGCCAGTTCCATGGAACGACTCCCCACCGAACGAGCGCTGACAGCCCAGGTTCAGGAGTTCACGAAAATTCGTCGCGGGCAGTAACTGCTCGACGGTCATCAATTCGGAATGTCATCAACCCAAACCGCCTGAATCTGCCTCGGGGTCCACCAACCGATTCGCACCCACAATGGGGCCAAAGCCCAGCGTCGTTCCGAACGCCGACCCCGAGGAGATTGCCACAAAAGTCAATTGTCGTCCCAAGTCAAAGCTGGCGAGGTCGTCGATGCCATCGCGGTTGAAGTCGCCGACGACTTCCGGTCCCCAAGTGAGCGTCCGTCCCCGTTCACCCCATTTCGAAGCCGACATCCTCGCGGCGGTGGTATAACTGGTCAGCCCGACCCAGAGATGGCTGTCGTAGAATGTCCCGGCGTTGGGGAGCCGCGTCGCGATGTCGTCGAGACCGTCGCCGTTGAAGTCTCCAATCTGGAACGGGTTGGTGAAGGTGGTCGAAGGGAAGTTCGCTCCCGCGGAGAGGGAGAGTTGGCTGGCGCCTAAATCCGGTTGTGTGATCGGCGTTCCATTGCTGACGGCATACCAGAACTGTCCGCTCCCGGTCTGCGAGAGAATGTCGTCTTTCCCATCTCCATTGAAATCTCCGACCAGAAAATTGTGCCAGCCCGATTGGGCAACACCGGATCCGAAGCTGCCTGCGAACTGGGACGTGAACCGCCGGCCAACCGGAGTGGGATTGGACAGGCCATAAATCCAGAATGCGCGTTGTCCGTCACCACTATCCCGGATGCCGATGATGTCATCGGCGCCGTCACCATTGAAGTCACCGACGCGAAAGTCAGCCCATCCGGTGGCACTCCAGCGTCCAAAGTACGCGGTTTCAAACCGCGTACCATTCCAGCGTTTGCTGAACCATTCACCGGTGGAGAGTTGGGCGAGCAAATCGAGCGTCCCGTTGCCATCGAAGTCGCCGAACAGGACATGGTCGAATGACTCGGTCTGGCTGAAAGTCCCAACGAACGTGGTGGTGAGTTGGCCGGTGCCATCATTCAGAGCGACGAAGATGGCATTGCTCGCAGTGAAGCCAATCCCATCAACGAAGCCGTCCCCGTTGACATCTCCCGTTCCGATTTCCCACATCTGGTCGGGGTTCCACCGGGGACCATCAATCCATTGAAAGGAACTCCCCGTGTTGATCCCCACCTGCCACCGACCGGTCAGTTGATCAAAAACGATCAAGTCGTCCTGCGATGGGAGTGCGAACTGGCTTTCAAATGCTCCAATGTCGACTCTTGATCCAATAAAACGATTGAATCCCGGACCACGTTGATCGAACGGCAGTCCCGCGCCCGTTTCGTCGATGGCCCAAGGGTTTGCTCCCGCCTCTCTGGCTGGGCTCCCCGGGGCGAGCGCGTGAGTCTCTGTCGAGCCACCGTTGTCCGCTAACGGCAACAGCACCGCATCGACGCTGGCTCCGACGATGTTGCCCTGCTGGGCGTTGGCTAAACCGCCAGCCGAACCCGCGTCGCCAATGAGATTGTTGTCGCTCTGGGAGACGTCCAAGGTCGCTCCCGGTTGTTGAGACACCCCGACAAAAATTTCGTCCGGAATCGTTGGGACGTATCGGTAGTTGCCAGCGACGATGGTGTTCCGGAGTTTCGTGTTGGGGCTGGTGGTGTACAGTCCTCCCCCGCGAGCCACCACGGTGCCATTCTTATTGGCGACGTTCCCGGTGATCGTCGAGTTCGTGATGGTCGCGTCTCCCGAAGCGGAGATCCCTCCTCCGTTGGTCGTGGAGCGATTGCCCGAGACCGTGGTGTTGATCACGAATGTGGTAGCAGCCCGGCTGCTGATCCCGGCTCCGACAGCTCCGGCCTCATTTCTGGCGATCAGGCTATTCGCGACGACGAGCGAATCTCCCGTCGCGGAGATCCCCACCCCATTGTTATCAACAATGGACGAGTCACGGATGACCGTCTGCACAAATCCGGAAAGGGCACCATACGACCCGAAACTCGAATTCGCTCGGATGGTACTGGATTCCACAGTTAAAGACAGGGCGCTGACCGCGCCAGGTCCTTGCTTGAGAGTTCGATTGTTCTCCACGGTGACGTTTCTTAAGAGCAATTGATCGCCTTCAATGGCCCCGGAACCGAGGAGTGCGGAATTGTTGGCAAACGTCGAATTCTCGATCGTCACGAGATAACGATGCAAATGGTCATTGACAGAGATGGATCCCCCGCGAAAGGACCCAAACGACCCCGGTCGATCCTCGCCGTTTCCACGGATCAAATTGAAGTTCCGCAGATCGACTTCGGCACTCAGGATGAGAAAGTGACGGCTGAGATTTTGGCCATCGATCGTGATTCGTTCCGGCGGAGCTTCAATGGTTAAGTCTTCGGAAATGATAATCTGATTAAGGGTGAGGGCCAGAGTGCCCCCGGCCAGGGCAGGGGAGAAGAGAATCAGATCTTTCGCGGCGGTCCCTTCCGCGATCTCAATAGCCTCCCGTAAGGAAAAGTCTCCGGGGGAATAGTCCTCATCCATCTCGTCGATCAGTGTGTCGACAATGTAAGTCCGCATCCCAACATACTCGACCGCCCCGATATCGATCTCAAATCCTGCAAGTCGGGAGAGTGGCTCTCCCTCGTCGTCGATTGCATAGAGCGAATTCCCTGCATCGATCAAAGAGCTTCCCGAAACGACGTTATGTGTCGGGATGGGAAGGACGTAATAACTCGGCTCACCAGTTGTCACCAGTTCCGGATCGAGAAGCGACGCGAAGGGAATCGTTCCGACGCCGTTGTTGCCGATGATGTTCTGGTTGGTTCCATCGGTCAGCCCGCCCGAGGTCGCGGCGCTGGCGATGAGGTTGTTCGCCGACGTCGCAGACAACGAACCGAAAATATCACTGGGTATCCCCATCGTGCCGACGGTGTTCCCCGCGACGACGGTGTTGTAGAGAAGGACCACGGGATCGTTTCACGGCGATTGATGCTCGCGATTCCTCCTCCACTTCCAGATGCATCTCCATCACTGTCGGCCCGATTGAGGACGATGGTCGCGTTCCGAATGGTCAGCAAGGTGGCTCCATCGTCTTCGATCAGAATTCCTCCGCCGTTTCCAGGTGTGCTGTTGCTGGAAATGGTGCTGTTGATCAGGTGGTGGGTTCCGCCTGTTAGGGACAGACCGGTTCCCCTGTTCTTCGTTATCGTCGATCCCAGAATCACGGTGTCGGAGTTTTCGCTGCCAATTCCCCCGCTGATGAATGAGGCAAAATTGCCGGAGATGTTCGACGTTTGAACGTCCAGCGTTCCGTCAGTCAGTGACAGGCCTCCGCCGTCATACGCGAAGTTTTTGGAGAAGGTGCTGAGCGTGATGGCCACTTCCGCCCCATTCAAGACAGCCCCGCCACCCCGCGACACAGCCTCGTTGTCCAGAAAATCAGATCGTGCGATGAAGACTTGAGAATTCTTCGAAGAGATCCCGCCTCCCGAGTAGGCTCGGTTATTGCGGAAGATCATTCCGTTGTTGAGAATCAACTTGCCATTCGCGTGGGCTAAGGCGCCGCCATCATGTCCGGGCTGCAAATCGGTGCGGCTATTTTCGATGACCATCCCGCTGAGCGTGAGATTCCCCTCTGCGAAGATGGCTCCTCCCGGAGCGTTGCTGGAGTTCCCGTTTCTCAACGTCATCGAACGGATGTAAACATCGTCCGCGGTGATCGAAAAGATCCGAGAGTTGAATCCCGCATCGATGACGAGAGAGTCCTCTCCCATCCCATAGATCCAGAGATCATTCGTGATGGGGATCTCGCCCAGTTGCAGAGCGATCACGCGGGGAGGGGGCCCGGTATTGTTCAGATGCCGGGGAAACTCGATGGTATCGCGAACGGCGGTCGAATTCGCCAGCCGAATCGCTTCACGAAAAGAAAGATCGCCCGGGGAGTAGTCGCCATCGTCCTCGTCCTCAAAGAGATCCACGGTATAGGTCTGGTTGATGCCATCCTCCGCAGCGCCGATATCGACAGTCCCGTTCAGAATCCGGTCGAAACCGTCCCCCCGTTGATCGAACGACAACGGCTGGCTGTTTTCATCAATCGCCTGAGAATTGTCCCCAGAGTTCAGTGCTGGGCTCCCCGCTTTGAGCGGCAGGATTGGCAAGGTTCCTCGCGTCGTAATCTGCAATTCGAAGGCGACATCGTCAAAGGCCGCTCCGACAATATTGCTGTTGGTGCCGTTAACGAGTCCTCCAGCGGTGGACGGATCGCCGAGCAGATTGTGGCTGGAGTTTCCATTGACAGTTCGACCGCCACGAATGTCCCCATACTCGTTGTGAATGATCAGCGTATTGAACAGAGTCACATCGGACTTGGACGCCACGAACAGCCCGGTGGCGTCGTTGTCCGCAATCGTGACGTTTCGAAAGACCGCCGTGCCAGCGGCAGAGTGAATCGCCCCCAGTTTGCCACGGTTTTCCGCGAACGTGCTGTTGATGATTGTCATCGACGTCCCGTCGGAAGCGACCGCCCCAGCGTCGTCCGCGGATGTGTTTTCTGTGATCGCGGAGTCGACAATCACAAGATCGCCTGTGTGGTGTTCGATGACGGCGCCTGTCGACGTCCGCATCTGCCGGATGTTGACCCCATTCAGCAGCAGGTCTCCAAACGCCTCGATGGCCCCTCCGGAGGAATTCGGTCCGGCGTTTCCAGATTGAAACTCCAACCGTTCGATTGTCACATCAAGCGGACGAGTGGCATTTTGAATCTGAAAGAACCGAAAATCTCCTCCGAAGACCGTGACTTCATGCCGTCCGAACCCGCGGATCTCCATGTCGTCCGTCACCTCCAGGGGTCCCTGAGTCAAACGGATATCGTGATAGATGTTGGGGTTCGCGTAGTCATGAAACTCAATGACATCCGGGCCGGGTTTCAGGTTGGCTAACTGAATTGCTTCGCGTAGCGAAAGGTGCGAGGTGGAGTAGTCGCCGTCGGTTCGGTCGGAGTATTCATCCACCAGATACGTCGTCAGCAGGACACGATCCTCAAGATTCTCGACGTTCGCCGCGGCGCAATGTCCCCGTCGACGAGTCGATCTCATGGGAGCGAAGAGACGGCGTCGAACCCATCCGGGAAACGTCATGCGTGATACCCAACGAAAAGAAACCGCCAAACCTGTTAGGCATTGTACACCTGACACAGATCGGACTGGGAAGATTATTCCCAAAGGACTACACGAAGCGTGCCGATGTCCCTTTTGAGTTGCGAGCGGTCGCGGACTCCCCAGCCGACTTCCCCCAGGACAGAACGGCGACGGGTCACTCGCCGAGCATCTCTGGAGTGACTCGCAACACGCACCGAAAACCGACATCCGGAATTCGATCGCGAGGCGATCCAGGACCACGGTGATAAAGTTCCCAGCCCTGTTCCCCGCCGCCCTTGACGACATGGTTATTTGTCGCTCGCTGGCGGATTGGCCCCGTGGGATCGCGTAAGGGGGACCCGTCGCTGGGTAGGGATTGGGTATAAGCGTCTTCAGCGTACCAATCACTGACCCATTCGCGGGCATTGCCGGACATGTCGACTGCCCCGAACGGACTGGTGTCCGCAAGGAATTGGCCGACGGAAGTGATTTGTCCGAATGTTCGCGCTGGGGACCAGAGCGGGCGACCGTTTCCCCAGGGATAGATTCCGGATGACGAGCCGCGAGCGGCTTTCTCCCATTCCGCTTCGGTTGGCAACGACTTTCCATAGAACTTGGCGTAATTCATGGCGTCCGAAAACTGGATTCCCAGAGCAGGATGGTTCGGACCATCGTCCTTGTTTCCGGGTTGCCCCGGATAGGCAAATGGCTTCTCGCTTGCGCGAACGTCATCGTTAAACTTCAGGTACTGTGTGAGTGTGACTTCGTGAACGTCGACGTAAAACGGAGAGACATAAACCAGATGTTCGGGCCGAGCGTTTTGGGGGCCGGTGTTCGTTCCCATCTGGTAAAGGCCCCCAGGAACGAGTGCCATCTCCATCTGGTCTTTAACGGATTGAATTCGATGGGGAAGTCCGTTTGGATGAACTCCTTGTTCCTCGATCGGAACGAATCCTTCTGGAAGCTTCAACCGAGTCTCAAAGTGGATTTCGGAGTCGTTCGGAGGTGGAACAACAAGGACATCAGCAAACCCTTTTCCTTCCACAGGCGGGATGAGATAGTGGCTTCCGCGGACGACCTCGTTTGGGGCATACGACACAAAATTCGGTTCATCCCCCCCCACCTGGAAGTCACGTGATGTGATTGTTTTTCGAGGTTTGGGAGTTTCAACCGCTGGCTTCGTTACCCCAATTGCTGGCCGCGACGGACCGCGGGGAACAGCCCGGGTCACGGGTGGGGGCGGTAACGGAGGAGGGGTCGACGGAGTTTTTGACTCGCTCCCTCCTCCACAGCCAGCGATTCCCGCGGCAACCATGCAGAGCACCCAATGGACAACACTCGATGAGGAGATGCCTCGAAGTCTCAGGCTCAGATTTTTGCCGTTCATTCCATCACTCCCCGAGGTCGTTGTGCCCTCGACTAAAACTCAGGCTGAGTTTTCGGTACATACTCGTGGTCCCGTTTTCGAAGGACCGTCGCGGATTGAATTTTATCATCGACTTCCAAATCCCGAGCGACGTCGAGCCCCTCGACAACGCGACCGAAAACCGTGTGGACGCTTTGTGGACTCACTTCTTTGTCAAGATGTGGGGTGGGGAGATGGGTGATAAAAAACTGGGATCCGCCGGTGTCACGTCCGGCATGGGCCATGCTAAGGGAACCCGCAAAGTGACGCCGGGCATCCGGGCGGTAACATTCACATGAAATGTTGTAGCCTGGTCCTCCCGTTCCTGGTGTTCCGGGATCTCCATCGCGGCTGTGGGGACATCCCCCCTGTGCCATGAACCCGGGAATCACACGATGGAACTTCAGCCCATCGTAGTATTTCTTCTCCACGAGATTCACAAAGTTGGCCACGGTATTCGGGGCTTCGTTCTCGAAGAGTTCGAGGACAATCTCCCCTTTCGACGTCTCCAACTTCACACGAGGGAGCTGCTCGTCTCCTTCGAGCCTGGCTTCCTTGTCGCGGATCTCCTGTTCCGTCTTCCAATAGTCGACATACTTTCGCGCGAAGTCGAGATACCTCCCCCCCATTTCCGGGCTGAGAATTTTCTTCTCCTTTGCCTCGCTCAACGTCTTGATCGCCCCTGCGAAATCGTGATCTGCGAACTGAGCGATGCCGACGATGTTTGTGGCATGAGGATCATCGGGGTTCGTCTTTAGAATCTGCTCCGCGAGCGTCTTCGCATCGGAAAACCGATTGTCGTCTAATGCGAA
>JAGQQQ010000163.1 GCA_020426125.1 Planctomycetaceae bacterium | reverse complement strand
CGTTCGACAGACCACGATGGAACGAAAGCTCCTCCACGGAATCTCAACCGTCCCGCCAGTTCCTGAAGGATTCGACCACCCGCTTTGGGATAAGCAAAACAAATGAGTTTCCTCTCACGACGATGACGGCATGCCCGTTGCGAGAGTTTACGAAGGGGGCCTTAAAAAACCTGGGTTGCGGCTTCTTCGTGAGGTGGCGAGAATGCCGCAAATGATCGCGCGTTTCGAAGTCCTTCGGACCGTTTGGTTCCTTCGACCGAGGGGGCAATCGGATTGGAATGTGAAATACCTCACAGAAACTTCCGAATCAGACGTCGATACTTTTCAGTAATGGATTTGCGATCGCGAATGTCCTGAGTTTCCTTCCCTTCACTGACGTCTTGAGTCCCATGTCTGACCATGCTCCACAAGTCGATCCGTCGTCCGACGGGGAGAAATCTCCTGAGGAGTGGAGCCCCTGCCCGAAGGGGACGCTTGTTCAGTTTTCGTGTCGTCAATGTCGGAAGCGGTTGTTGAAAAAGATAGAGCGAGGACTCGAAGTCACCATCGTGCTGATTGTCGCCGTCACGGCTGGCTGGTTTGTGACGCAACGGATGTCGGTCGAAGTCCCGAAACACGATTACGCCGGCATCAACTGCCAGGAAGTGATCGATGTGTTGCCGACCTACATCGATGGCTCAGCGGATCCCCAATTGGTTCGTCAGATTGACGCGCACCTTGCGGCCTGTCCTCGGTGCCTGGAATTTGTCGAGAAAAAACGCGAGGAGTTTCAGTCAAGGCAAGTGTCCGAGGAAACTGCCGCCGCTGAGCGTGAAGAAGGGGTGGTCTCACCAATCGTCGCCATGAGTTCCGGTTTTTTCAGGAACCCGTGATCGCTGGAAATTCCCCACCGTCCTCCTGTTTGCCAATGCGGAAGGCGTGAGTTTGGGTGCAGATGTCCATTTGCCTTTTTGTCTTACGGGGAATCCACATCGACGGAATCCCAACAAGACGATCACTCTGAACCTCTGAATGGATTCCACCCTGCGGTTGCTTTCTGAAGGTCTCGGACCAAAAATGGAGGTCGATCTCCTCCTTGGGGGATGACGAGTGACCCTGAGACCGTGTGCCGAGCGAACTGGGACAACAGATTCTTTCTGGTTCGATCGAACAATCGATTGAAGACGACCTCGGTCCCCATCCCCGCTGGCTCAACGGTCGTGTCCATGCAACCGCTCATCGATCAATTTGGACGTGTCCACACGAACCTTCGGATTAGCGTGACGGACCGCTGCAACATCCGCTGTTTTTATTGCATGCCGGCCGAAAATGTGCGGTTCATGGATCGGTCGAATCTTCTCATCTTTGAAGAGATAGAGAAATTCGTGCGAATGGTCGTTCCCTTGGGGGTCAATAAGGTCCGCCTGACAGGGGGAGAACCTCTCGTCCGTAAGGATCTCCACAAACTCATTGCGAAACTCAGCCGCATTGATGGAATCAAGGATATTGGTCTCACGACGAACGGGATCCTTCTCGCCGAACAGGCCGAGGAACTGTACGAGGCGGGACTCAGGCGGCTGAACGTCAGTCTCGACGCGCTGGATCCGGTGAAGTTTCGCGAAGTGACCCGGCGAGATGGCTATGAACAGGTTCTCGCTGGGATTGAAGAAGCCAAACGGGTGGGGTTTGATCCCATCAAGATCAACGCTGTCTCGATTCGCGGAGTGACCGAATCGGAGATTGTCCCCTTTGGACACTTTGCTCGTGAGAGTGGGTGTGAAGTTCGGTTTATTGAATACATGCCACTCGACGCGGACGCGGCCTGGGAACGGGAAAAAGTGCTCTTCGCAAGTGAAATCCTCGAGACGCTTTCCCGAGAGATCCTGCCACTTACGCCGTTGGGCCACGAAGACGGAACCGCCCCGGCCACGGACTTCCAATTTGAGGACGGAGTCGGGCGAGTGGGATTCATTCCGTCGGTGAGTCAGCCGTTTTGCGACAATTGTAACCGCTTTCGCCTCACCGCCGACGGCAAACTCCGCAATTGCCTCTTCAGTCTTTCGGAAGTCGACATCAAATCCCTGATTCGCGGTGGTGGAACCGTGGAGCAAATTCAGCAGGCCGTTCGTGAGTGTGTGGCGCAGAAATGGGAGGGTCACCACATCAATGCGGATGACTTTGTCCAGCCCGACCGCCCGATGTACTCAATCGGCGGGTGATCCTTCGCGACGATCGTCGACGCGGTCGCGATTTTTGGGGAGCCAGTCTAAACTGGAGGGCTGGTGAAGGTTTTTCGGTTTAGAAGTTTGGAGAACACCCTATGCGCTTCGGTGGACAGATCCTATTGGGAATAATGGCGGTCGCTCTGCTGGCGTCCGTGTCGATGGCGGACGAGCCGGATGCGGCGCGAAAAGTACACATCGAGACCTTGTTGAAACAAGCGGATGTGCTGGAATCCCATGGCGCGGATGCCGCCGCAAAGGGACTGCGATCCGCTGCGGAACAGCTCAGGCAGACGAAATCGTCCGATGGGAAAGGCTTGAGCAACAAAGAACGGGTGGAGATCATCATTCGCGAAGGGGACAATAACGAATTTGCACAAACTTCGCCGAACAAATCTCGCGATGAGGATCGACGCCGTTTTGAGGAAATTCGCGCTCGTCAACGAGAGATGCGGGAAGAAATCGAGCGAAAGGCGCTTCAGGCCCGGAAAGCGGCCGAACAGGCCCTGCGAGAACATGAAGAGCGACTGCGAGATCGGGAGGCCGCCGAAAGAGAACGACACGAGCGTGAGCGGCATGAACGGGAACGCCACGAACAGGAAATGCGGGAACACGAAGGCCACGGGCCCGAAGGACGCGACCATGAGCGACGAATGCTCCAAGAGCGACTGGAACACTTGCATCAGGCGATGAACCACCTCCGTGAAGCTGGGATGCCTGACCGCGTCCATGAGTTGGAACGCCAAGCCGAAGAGATCGAACGGGAACTTCACCACCATCACCCCGGACACGAAGGCCCCCATCCCCCCGTTGAGGAACTGATGGGACAAATCCACGAGCTTCGCGAACAGCTCCACGGCCTTCGCCGCGAAGTCGCGGAACTCCGAGAGCAGATGATGCATCTACGGGAGCGTCCCGCCCCGCGGTTCCAACCCGGTGAGCCACGGCCCGATGACTTCCGTCCGGTTCCTCCCGGTCGCCGTCCGGAGGAGCCTCGTCCGCAACCGCCGGAGTTTCGACGACCACAGCCTCCCGAACGTCATCGTCCGTCCTTCGAAGAACTCAAACCTCCAAAAGAAAGGGTCGAGGGGGACAAACGGCCGCTCCCGTTCCAACCGAAGAAACTGGAAGCCCAGAAAAAGGCTCCCACCAAAGAGACCGAAAAGACTCCCCCGAAGCCCAAGAAAGACAAAGATGAAGATTAATCCGGTTGTCTTTCGATGGAACCGATGAGTTCGCCATAATGCGGGCGGCGGAGTATCCCTTCGCTGCCCGTTTGTTTTTGAGAATTGAATTCGCTGAGAATCCATGAAGATTTTGTTGGTCAATGACGACGGCATCTACGCTCCCGGGTTGCGAGCGATGCGGGACGCACTCCGAGAATTGGGGGATGTCCAGGTCGTGGCGCCGCTCGCGGAGCAAAGTGGCGTCGGACACGGCATCACCTATCTGCATCCGATCCTGACTAAGGAAGTCCAAGAAGAGGGCCAACACTACGGCTGGGCCGTCGACGGGAGCCCAGCCGATTGTACGAAAATGGGAGTGCTCGAGTTCTGCGATGGCGAGCCCGACCTCATCGTGAGCGGCATCAATTCGGGGGCCAACGTGGGGATCAATGTCTTATACTCCGGCACCGTCGCCGCCGCGATCGAGGGGGCGTTCTTCGGGATCACGTCCATCGCCGTCTCGCTCTCCCAGGCCACGCAACCTGACTATCCCACGACGGCTCGACAGGCCGTCTCACTGATCAAGAGACTGCTCGACAAGTGCCCCCGCAGGGGAATGCTCTGGAATGTGAACTTCCCGGCCTGCTCGCCCGAGGGACCTCGCGGAGTGAGGTTCTCCGCGATGCAGGTTCAACGGGAGAACGAGAAGTTGGAGAAGCGGACCGACCCTCGGGGTCGCCCGTATTATTGGAGTGGCCTCGATCCGCTCAAGAACCATTTGTTGGCGGAGGGGACCGACGTCAAGGACATGATGGACGGCTACATTACCGTCACTCCGCTCCATTTCGATTTGACGGAAACCTCTGTTCTGAAAGAACTTGGTGGAGAGGACTGGACGGTCTGAGTCGATTCGGGGCCTGCGAGAATCGGCCTTCTCAGGGGCAACGGCAGCGCGGTATCTTTCCGTCTGCGAATTTCGGCCCCACACAATCAGGCAAGGATGCTTGAATGCACGTTTTCTTTTCCGCTGGAGAACCGAGCGGCGATCAACACGGTGCGGAACTCATGGAGTTGCTGGGAGAATCCGCGCCTGGTGCCCGGTTCTCGGGATTCGGCGGGCCGGACATGGAGGCTGCCGGTCTCCAATCGCTTTACCGCCTCACCGATCTCGCGGTCATGGGGTTCGGGCAAGTCCTTCCAATGCTGGCCAAGTTTCGCGGATTGGTCAAACAGGCCGAAGCCTATTTGGCCGCCGAGCGACCCGATGCGGTCGTGCTCATTGACTTTCCCGGCTTCAATTGGTGGATCGCCAAAGCCGCTAAGAAGGCCGGCATCCCCGTGTACTTCTATTGCCCGCCTCAACTCTGGGCCTGGGCTCCCTGGCGGATTCGCAAAGTTCGCAAGTATGTCGACTGCATCTTGTCCGTGTTGCCGTTTGAGGCGGAGTGGTATCGTCAGCGCGGCGTCGATGTCGAGTATGTCGGACATCCTTTTTTCGATGAAGTGGCCCACCATCCACTAGATGAAACGACTCTGTCGACCATTCGTCAGAGAAGCGATCGGAACGTCGCGTTGCTGCCCGGATCGCGGAAGCAGGAAGTGAACCGCAATTTCCCCGCGATGCTGATGACCATCCGCAAACTCACGAAGAAGTATCCGGAAGTCCGGTTTCCGGTGGCCTGTTACAAGGAGTGGCATTTCAACCGCTGCCGGGAACTGCTCAGTGAGGCCGAGGATCTCCCCGTGGATCTGTATCTCAGCAAGACGCCCGAAGTGATCGAGGCGGCGGACATGTGCTATATGGTCTCCGGTTCCGTCAGTCTGGAACTTCTGGCCCGACGAACGCCAGCGGTCGTGATGTACCGGGGAGGGTACATCATGGGGAACCTCGCCAAGGTTCTCGTGACGTGCAAATACATGTCGCTGCCCAATCTGATCGCGGACCGGTCGTTGTTCCCCGAGTTTCCCTTCATGCGGCCGACCGATGGCATCGCCCAGGAGATGGCCGACGCCCTGGAACAATGGCTCGGCAATCCGTGGAAACTCGCCCAGATCAAACAGGAACTGAACACTCTCGCCGACGGCATCGTCCAAGCAGGGGGAGTGTCCCGTGCGGCGGATGTGCTGATTTCGAGAATCACAAATTCGACCAGCCAGCGTCGCGCGGCTTGAACAATCTTCACACTCTGCGCAATTCGACACGCTTCGGTCAGGACTCGCGAGTGACCATGACCACAGTGGGCGGCGAATTCTCCGCGGCAACCTTCAATCGGCGACGGATCCAACCGCACGGTACAGATTTTCACCAACTTGATCTTTGGCGGACATCCGAAGTCCGCTACGCTCCGCGCGGCAACACTTCAGGGCCGATGTCGCGAAACACCCCACAGGAATTGAAACATGAAGACGGGACTCTCCTTTTCTTGCTGGATGAAAAGCATTTTACGAGGATGTCGGAAGCGAAACCGTTCTCAGGGACGGGGACATCGTGCGGAGCGATTCGAGGACCGCACGTTGCTGACCGGAGTCGCCAATGTGACCGCGACACTCGACGACCAAACGACGGGACCGGTCCGTCTGGGGGACCAGATCGATTATTCGCTGACGATCGAAAATACGGGGGATGCGGACGCGACCGACATCATGCTGATGCTCGGACTCGATCCCGACACCACCGAGATCCCGGACTCTCTCCAGATTACGCCCATCGCGTTTGATGACACCTATGCCCTGATGGGCAACGCCCCGCTTACGGTCTCCGCGATGAACGGCGTCCTCGCGAACGATATCGACATCGACGCGACGCCGATGTTCTCCAATGTTGGGCTCACAGCCAAAGTCGTTGATGACGTCACCAACGGGACGCTGTCTCTCAATTCCGACGGCAGCTTCACCTACACCCCCAACACCGGCTTCACCGGTTCGGACTCCTTCACCTATACCGCGACCGACGCTGACAACCTGGATAGCGTGATCACGGGCACCGTGACGCTCACCATTAGCGGCCTGACCTGGTTCGTCGACAACAGTGCAACGGGGGGAGGAGACGGGAGCTATAGCAATCCCTTCAACTCACTTGCCGCACTCAACGGGGCTGGTGGCGCCGGAGACGTGGACTCCGTCGGCGATACAATATTCCTGTTCGAAGGGGCGGGAGCCTATGGCTCCAACATTGCACTTGAAAACAATCAGAAACTGATCGGCGAAGGAGTCGGATACTCGATCAATAATCTCACCATTGCAGCTGGGAATGACCCCGTCATCACCGATGCGGCCAACACGGGTGTGATTCTCGCCAGCAACAATGAAGTGGCCGGCCTGAGCGTGCTCAGCAGTTCCCGGGGCATTGAGGGGACGGGCAACCTCGGAACCACCTCCATTCACGATGTGACGCTCTCCGGGAACGTCAACGAAGAGATTCTGTTCACGAATGTCTCCGGCACGGTGACCGTCGCCGACAGCACCATCATTTGTGTGGCCATCCCCGCGATTGGGATCACGGGTGGCGATGCCGACATTGACTTCCTGAACACCTCGATCCAGCACACGAATCAGCAGGCGATTCTGATCAACGGCCGGACCGGCGGGAGCGTGGAGTTTATCGGCGGCTCCATTGACCAGACAAATGGGAACGCGCTGCAGCTGACGTCGAGCGCTGGAACCTACCGATTCGACAACATCACCTACACGGGCTCGGGAACGGGCATCAATCTCGCCAGCAATCCATTGGCGGTGACGGCATTCAACGATCTCTCGATCAACGGATCCGGGAGCGGAATCTTTCTGTCGAATGCGGGAACGGTCACCTTTGCAACAATCGATGGCACGAATACCGTCAACATCGCGGGCGGGCACGCGCTCAATGCGGAAGGGGGTACCAAAATTGGACCGGCGGGCTGGAACTTTTCGTCTCTCTCCGCGACGAACGCCACATTCGCCGGCGGCGTCCGTCTCGATAACGTGAGTGGATCTGGCGGCCTCACCGTGGGGACAACCACGCTGGCCGATATTCAGGGGACGTCCCTGCTGGTCCAAAACTCCAACATTGGGTCAAACACGTTCGACTTCGGCAACGTGACCATCTCCGACACGGCAATTGGCTCTGGAGCGATGACGGGTGGAATCGACATCTCGACTGGCAACGATGCCGCGACGAAGTTCACGTTTGACTCTCTGAATGTCACAACCGATGGAGGTATCGGACTCAAGACCGGTGCGAATATGGTCAACATCGGCGGGACATCGAACACGATCACCGCGAATGGCAACGTGGCCATCAGTTCCCGTGACACGAACACCAACGCTGGGTGGACGTTCTCGACCGTCAACTCCAGCAAATCCGCGACTTACGGAATCGACCTCTACAATGTCTCCGGCGATGTCACGATCAACGCGGGCGAGATCACGAACACCGTCGGCTGGAGTGTCTTGTTGACCTTGGCCAAGGGGAACTTCACATTCGGAGGGAATATCTCAACCCCTGGGAACGCCGGCTTCGGCGTCCAAAGCTTTCTGGGTGGGGGAACGACCGCGAACACCGCCGTGTTCTCCGGAACCATCGGCGGGCGAGTGTCACTTACGGACAACGACCAGAACGCAGGCATGACAATCACGTTCTCGGGGACGCTCAACATCTCCAGCTTGACCAATGACGGGTTCACGGCCACGAAGGGTGGGACCGTCAACGTCACCGGTTCGAAACACACCGTCGCCACCACATCCGGGACGGCGGTGACCATCGCGGACACGACGATCGGAGCCGGGGGCGTGACCTTCCAAAGCATCAGTGCCAACGGCGCCGCGAGCGGGATCGTGCTGGCCAACACTGGCGCCGGGAAGTTCACCGTCACCGGCGATGGAACCCTCGCCAATAACGATTCCGGCGGAGTCATTCAAAACACGACCAGTCACGGCATCTCCCTGACGAACGCCAACAATGTGACGTTGCAGTCGATCCGGATCGATACGATCAGCACGTCGTCGACCCAGGGCATCAACTCCGTTGGAGGAGCCAACATCGTCCTGTCTGCTGTGACCATTCAAAACCTCAACGGCACCGACTCCAATGCCTGGCTCGCGAGAGACCTGATGGGGGTCAACCGCATCGACAACGGCAGCCTGTTCACCAAGTTTGATCCTGATGCGGGAGGCGGTTTGGATCTCGCGAACAAAAGTGCCAACATGACGTCGTTCACGATCGATTCCAGCACGTTCAGTGGTCAGAACGAGAACAATGGGAAGACGGTCGTCTTTGTCGAAGCACAAGGTTCATCCAACATGGGGACTGTCAGCGTGACCAATTCTCTGTTCACGGGGCTGACCGGAAATGCGGTGGTGACATCCGCAACCGATATAGCTTCGCTGACCAGCGTGATTGAAAGCAATACGTTCCGCGATGCGGTGACAGGAGGAATCGGCGGAGCCGGAGGAGTATTCACCACGTCGTCGAGTAGCGCAACCCACGTTGTCACCATTTCTAAGAACCAGTTCGACGATCTGTTCACATACGTCAGTCACATCGGTGCGATCTCTGTCACTATCTTGGATTCGTCGACGCTCGCGGCGACAATTTCTCAAAACAAGTTCCTCGACTTGGACTCCGATGGCGACGTCCTTCCGAACACGGATGCGATTTACATAGCGTCTGGTCAGTCGTCTCCCGGGGCAGGGCCTGTGGACATCACGATCGATGGAAACACAATCGACGATGTCGGGTCGTCGGCGATTTTCCTCGCCGCCCGATCGGAGTCCCCCGATTTTGATGTGCGGATCCGTGACAACTTGATCGGGCAGACAAGTGCAGTTGGCTTCAACAACCAAGATGCGGTTTCCGTCGAAGCCGATGATTTCGCGCAAGTCGACTTGCTGATGACTGGGAACCTCATTCGGGCCGATCTCTCCACTCAGGAAGTCCTCCAGGTTCGCACTGGGAGCTTTGGGTTCGGCTCCCGCGTGAACGCGACGATCGGGGGCGCCGGGGCATTGGGCAACACGTTCAATAACATCAACGGCTCAGGCTTGGACAACATCGTCATTGACGCCCGGGCCTTTGGAGGAACGATTTGCCTGAACATGGACAACAACACGCTGCTCGGCGTGACAACCATCGATCTCGACAACGGCGGCGGCACGTTCGATGTCACGCAGGCCAGTTCCGTGGCATTGTCTGGCGCGAACAACGGAGCCACTGTCAATGTGGTTGGGACGGTCACCTTCAACCAGCCTGTCTGTCCGCTTCCCACCTTCTCCGCCCCCACTCTCATTGCTCCGGCCCCGCCGATCTTCCAAGTGACGCCCGAGCTTTCGACCATCCCCGTCAAAGACGTGTCGGTAGATGATCCGCTTCTGTCGCAGGTCGATCCCAAAGCGATGAATCCCGTTCCGACGCCCTCGACTCCTAAGACTCCGCCGGTGATTCGTTCTGTCGCAGCGACCAACAGCGGGGAGATCGCCGAGATCACGTCGCCTCTCGATCTCGGGACACTCCCTGCCGGAAAGGCGATTCGCCTCCTGTTCTCCGCGACGGTGAACGCGGCCTCGAATGGGTTGGTTCCCGCGATTTCGGTGCAGGGAACGGTCTCCTACAACGATGGTTTCAACCCGCAGATGACCGTCACCGATGATCCCGGAACGAAGGCCGCCGATGATGCGACCGTCACCGAATTTGACTCGCTGTCGCTGGGGAATCAGATTTGGATTGATACCAACGGCAACAGCACCTTTGACGATGGCATCGACGCCACGCCCAACGATGTGACGGTCCGTCTCTACGTGGATGATGGAGACGGCATTCTCGACGCCGGGGATGGCAGTCCCCTGGCCACGACGAAAACCGCCAACATCTCCGGGAAAGACGGACGCTACGAGTTCACTGGCCTGCTCCCAGGCGATTACCTCGTCGAAGTGGTCACCAGCACCGGTCCGTTGTCGGGATTGATCTCGGTGTCTGGATCCGCTGATCCGGATGACGACGTCGACAACGATGACAATGGAATCGCCGTCGCGGGGTTTGAAGTGGCTTCGTCAGCCATCACGCTGAGCTACGATGGGGAGCCCGGGATGTCGAACACGAACGACACGCTGGACTTCGGCTTCGTGGCTCCCGCGTTGACGATCACGTTCGACAAGATGGCCTTCCCGGAAGATGGCACTGCGACGGGAACCGTCACTCGGAACGGCGACACAGACGCTCCGTTGGTGGTCACGTTGACCAGCGGCGATCCTGGGTCAGCAACAGTCCCCATGTCGGTCACCATCCTCGCTGGGGAATCCTCCGCGGACTTCGCCATCACCGGCGTCACCGATGCCATCGCCGATGGCACTCAGACGGTGACAATCACCGGGACTGCGATGGGTTTCTCCGATGGCAAGGGGGATATTGATGTGACCGACATCGACATCGCGACCATTACGCTGACGATTGATCTGGATTCCATCGGAGAAAACGGCGGCTCCGCGACGGGAACGCTGACTCATAACAGCCCAACGGACAATCCTATTTTGGTGTCGCTCACGAGCAGTGATATTTGGGAGGCGAGAGTCCCCGCCAGTATTGAGATTCCGGCCGGGAAGAACACGATCACCTTCTCGATCACCGGTTTTGATGAGCAATTTGTCGATGGCGACGCGCTCGTCACGATCACGGCCACCGTTCCGGGACATGTGGACGGCACCGATACGCTGACCATCACCGATGATGATGTCAGTGGAGCATCTGACGACCTGCTGTTCTTTGACGAATCATCCCTGCGATTCAAGTTCGGGACGAATACCGGCACCACGTTCAGTTGGTTCCAGACGAATCCCCTGCCCTCGACGGCGAGCGGTTATGACAGCTTCATCGGAGACTTCGACGGCGATGGCGACTTTGATGGAGCCGTTCGCAACCGAGATACCAAGAACATCAACCTGTTTCGGAACAATGGTGATGGCACCCTGAGCGGTCCAATTGCCTCCGGGCGGGCCGGCACCGCAGGCACGTCCGCTCACTTCCAGGTCGGCGATTATGATGGGAACGGCCGCGACCAGATACTCTGGTTGTATACCGATGGCCAATTCGCCGGGGCGATCTTCTCCCGTGACCTCGTCTCCGGAACGGCGTACCTGTACACGGCAAACCCCAGCTACGACTCGTTTGTCACTGGCGATTTCAACGGTGATGGATTCGACGATCTGGTGGGGTTGTATGACAACGAGGCAGGGACGCGGACCAATATCATTCCGTTTTATTCGATCGCCTCAACCAACCCCTTACTTCCCAGAAGGCTGAGTGCGATTCCGCAGGGGAGATCGGGTGGCCCCACGCTGGGCACCTTCGGCTTGAGTATCGTGAACGATGGCCTCGGCGGGTTTCAGGCCGCTGATCTCAATGGAGATGGCAAAGACGACCTAATTGCCGTCACTTCGGGCGGAGGCACTCCCGGGCAGGTTCTCCTGGCCACAACCACGGGAAATCCAGCGGGTGATAGCATGGTCTTTCCCGGCGTCCAACGGTTCGTCACGTCCAACCGGGCTCCGCAGTTTGATCCGATGGCTTATCCTGGCCCCATACTGCTCGGCCAATTGAACCACGACTTGCTCGCGGATCTTTTTTCCGCGGACACAACCGGCTCACAGGATGTGGCCGCAGGCGTGTTGAATCCGGCGTTCCTGAATCCGATGGATTACGGGATCCTGCCAGCGTCCTACGGCACTGGATCGCCGGGCCTGGACTATGCGATTGGGGACTTCAACGGCGACGGCTACGACGACATTGTTGGTCTCAACGGCCAGGCGAGTGTGTTCCTGTCGACCGGGCGCGGAATGTCCTTCGGATCGGCGCTCGACTTTGGTTCGATCATTGGCGGAGGCGCCGGACAGATCGGGGCCATTGCCACGGAGTGAGAAGTCTCAATGGGATTCCGGCCGGGAAATTCCCGATTCCCGGTCGGATCCCGTTCCGATTCAGGAGTTGGCCCATGGCTCAGGACTCGACCTCGCAGGCGGACCAGCAAAGGACTGGCTTTCGGGCGGCGGTGACTTCGTCGGGGCGGCGAATGGGCGTCGTCAGGGGTGCCTCGTGCAAGGTCTCGGCGTCCTCCGTCACGATCTTGCGAAGCGCTTCAATAAAGCCGTCAAGCGTTTCCTTCGATTCGGTTTCCGTCGGCTCGATCATCATCGCCTCGGGAACCACGAGTGGGAAGTAGACAGTCGGAGCGTGGAAGCCATAGTCGAGTAGACGTTTGGCAATGTCCATCGCGGTGATGCCCCGTTCATCTTTCAACTTCTTGGCGGAACCGACGAACTCATGCATGCAGGAGTCCGTTTGCGATGGCAGGATGTCAGCCAGTTTGGCTCGCAAATAATTCGCATTGAGAACGGCATGCTCCGACGCCTCGCGAAGCCCCTTGCCTCCTAGCGTTCGCAGGTAGAAATACCCACGCAGCAGGATTCCGACATTCCCGAAGAAGGACCGCATCCGACCGATGGACTTCGGCGGAGTCGTGAGTTTGTACGTTGCCGAATCGCCGGAACCGGTGCGGGTGACAATGGGGCCGGGCAAGTAGTCTGCGAGAAACGGACGTACCGCAATGGGGCCCGCGCCTGGACCTCCGGCCCCGTGAGGACCGGTGAAAGTCTTGTGCACGTTGTAATGCATCATGTCTCCGCCAAAGTCTCCGGGACGTGTGATGCCAAGTATCGCGTTCATGTTGGCGCCATCGATGTAGACTAGCCCTCCCGCATCATGCAAAATGCTGGAGATCAGCGCGATATCCTTTTCGAAGAGCCCGAGCGTGTTCGGATTGGTGACCATGAACACGGCTGTCGAGTCGTCGACCTGGCTCTTCAGTTCATCGACGTCGACGAATCCCGTCTTGCTGGGGGAAAGCTGAACACACTCGAATCCGGCGAGGGAGGCGCTGGCGGGGTTGGTGCCGTGGGCACTTGCCGGAAAGAGAACCTTCTTGCGGTTTTCTCCTTTGTCGCGAAAGTAGGCCGCAGCTGTTAGTAGAGCAGTGAATTCTCCTTGGGCTCCGGCTGCCGGTTGCAGGGAGACGGCCGGCAGTCCCGCGATCTCGGCGAGCATTTCCTGCATTTCGTACAGGATCGCTAACATCCCTTGAGAGTCCTCCGGACGGGTATGCGGATGCAGGTCGACCAGTCCCGGCATTCCCGCGAGCCGCTCATGTCGCTTGGGGTTATACTTCATCGTACAACTCCCCAGCGGATAGAAATGCGTGTCGACACACATGTTCTTTGTCGACAAGTTGACGAAGTGCCGGATCACGTCTCCTTCGGCCACCTCGGGAAGTGGAGGAGGTGTGTCGGCCAGCGACTCGCTCGGAAGGACCTCAGAGAGTGGTTTCTCGGGCACATCGCAAGATGGATAACTGGCTGCCCGACGTCCCGACACGGACAGTTCAAACAACGATTTGGTGGCAAGCTCGTTTCTCATCTCAGGAAGCTTTCCGAACGGAGTCTCTGATCTCAATTTGGGTCCCAACGCTCAGCCCGACAACAATCTCAACCAAGGATCAATTCGCGAGCGCGTCCGCGAGTCGGTCGATCTCTTCCCGAGTCCGACTTTCCGTGACCGCGATGAGCAAGGAGTTTCGCAGCGATTCTGGAATGAGCGGAAATCGATCAAGCGATGGACCAATGTCAAAGCCGGCCTCGGCCGCGCGTTGAACGAAATCGCTGGCGTTTCCCTGGACAACACGCAGGCCGAACTCTTTGAAGAACGGCCGTTCAAACAGGGGAGCGAGTCCATGAATCTGGCTGAAACGCTCGTGAGCGTAATGCGCTTTCTGGCAGCACAGAGTCGCTGCTTCCCGGAACCCCTGCGGTCCCAGGGTAGCCATGAACACGGTTGCGCGCAAAGCGAGCAACCCTTGATTCGTACAGATGTTGCTGGTCGCTTTGTCGCGGCGAATGTGTTGTTCACGGGTTTGCAGTCCCAGGACATAGCAGTCACGGCCATCTCGGTCCTTGGCCGTGGTAATGAGTCGGCCTGGCATTTTCCGCATGTAGTCTTTGCGGCAGGCGAGGATCCCGAGGTACGGCCCACCATATTGCAGGGGGATCCCCAGCGGTTGCCCTTCGGCCACGCCGATATCGGCTCCGTAGTCTCCCGGACGCTTTAGGATTCCCAAACTCATCGGGTCAAATGACACCACCGACAAAGCCTTTGTTCTCCGGGCGATTTCGCAGAGTTCCCTGGCATCTTCGAGACCTCCGAAAAAGTTGGGATGCTGGAAGATCAGACAAGCGGTTTGATCGTCCACAAGTTCAGCGGCCCGATTGAGGTCGACGCTTCCTTGGATCATCGGTAACGTGACAACTTCCGTTTCGGTGCTGTGGAAATACGTCTCGAGAACTTGCCGATAATCGGGATGGACTGTCTCCGCGATGGCCACCTTTTTGTGCCGGCCTGTGACTCGCATCGACATGAACGCCGCCTCGCTGACGGCTGTCCCCCCTTCGTACAGGCTGGCGTTGGAAACGTCGAGTCCCGTCAATTGGCAAATCAGTGATTGGTATTCGAAGAACGCTTGGAGCGACCCTTGGCTGGCCTCCGGCTGATAGGGCGTATAGGCCGT
>JAGQQQ010000162.1 GCA_020426125.1 Planctomycetaceae bacterium | reverse complement strand
GGCTCCGCCCTGAGGCAGGTCAGCATTGATGGTCCAGTCCTGCAGAAAGTTTGCGCGGTAGTGGAAGATCCGCCCCAGACGCCCTTCGTCGATCAGCTGCTTCGCCAGCGAAACGGCGGGGACGCGGCGATAGTTGTACCAGACGGTATTGGCGACGCCGGCCTTCTCCACCGCCTGGCACATCTCCTCTCCTTCCGCGGTGTCCATCGCGATCGGCTTTTCACACAGAATCATCTTGCCCGCCTCGGCAGCGGCGATGGCGATTTCCTTGTGAAGGTTGTTGGGAACGCAGATATCGACGGCGTCGATGTCGTCCCGCTTGAGCAGTTCTCGCCAATCCACTTCGATGGACTCATACCCCCACTGCTCGGCGAACGCTGAAATCTTTTCCTGATTGCGCGCACAGGCCGCTTTCAGAACGGGACGGTACTCAAGTTCGGGAAAGAAGTCCCCGGCCCGTTTGTAGCCGTTGGTATGCGCACGGCCCATGAAGCCGTATCCGATCATGCCGATGTTGAGCGGTTTGGTCATTTGGAAATCCTTTGACTGCGAGCTATCTGAAAACGAGAAACAGGATGGTTCAGCAAGGGGACTGACCATGTCGAACGATGGATCATTTCCGTGCTGCAAACCGCACAAGATAGTGTGATTCCCACGTCGGTTCCACCGGCCAAGACTTGTCTCGAGGACCTCAAGCTTACGACGCTGCCCCGTCGTCGGCCAGGTTCAGGATTTCCCGAGCCCAGGCCTCGTCCGCCTCCGAGAGGGGAGGGACGGGAGGCTCCTCGTAACACAGTTTCTCAGGATAGGGGCCCAGTTCGTAGGCCGCATCAACAATCTGTTGGAGATCCAAAACCGCATCTGGATCTTCGTGACGCAATGGAACCCAAACTCTCGGCAAACGGTCACGCAACCGCACGGGGTAAAACTCGTGTTCGTTCCCCCCTCGCCGAACGAGATTGACCAAGTAGTCCCATGGGCGGAGTTCCTCAACAACGGCCTCCGGGAGATCCAGCACGTGTGGCCCCGCTCGCAGCAGGTCGACCTCGATCAGATGGATCCCCTCGTCCCGGTATTCTCGTTGCTTCTGCTGATACTTTTCCCGTCCGGGGCCGCGCCGTTTATTGGCGGGACTCACATACTCGATGACACAGACCAACTCGTGATCGCGATTCCGGATCTGAGCAAAGGTCTCCCGGACCTCCTCTTCAAAACGCATGACCCGGACTGGTTCGTCGGCGACAAGGGCTCCGGCAGGTTGCGATGGTTGAGAACGGGGCCCCAACTTTCGAAAGACCAGATTGTCAGGCCAGATATCCCGACTGTCGGCAATCCAAACCCGTTCGCCGATCTCAATATAGTAGCCCTGCTGGCGAAGCGAGGGCTGCATTTGTTCAACCGTCTTGACAACGATCGCATCATGAAACCCCTTCCACACGCCGGGGGCTTCCAACCAGGGATTCATTCCGGGAAAAGGGTTTTGCATCGATGGACTTCGCTCACGGTCTGACACGGACCACGGTAGAAAAACGAGATTCAGCTCCCTCGCTCCTCTTCTCCATTTTGCCGACGCGCCCGGAGCCCGTCCAGCCGTTTCTTGATCTCCGCCTCGAACCCTCGGTCGACCGGCTCGTAGTAGTGCTTCTCCACCCCCAAGTAATCCTGGTCGACCCAGCCCTGTTCGCCATCGTGGGCGTATTGGTATCCCTCCCCATGACCGAGTCGTTCGGCACCGCGATAATGTTTGTCTTTCAAGTGCACCGGCACAGGGATCACTCGCTGCGTGCGGACATCGTCCATGGCCTCGTTGATCGCGACGTAACTGCGATTCGACTTGGGAGCGGACGCGAGGTAAGTCGTCGCTTGAGCCAGGGCGATTCGGCATTCCGGCATCCCGATCCGGTCCGTGGCGTCGGCGGCGGCATTGGCGAGAACCAGCGCCTGTGGGTCCGCGTTGCCGATATCCTCAGACGCGAGAATCACAATTCGCCGGGCAATGAATCGGGGATCTTCCCCCGCAACGAGCATCTTTGCCAGCCAGTAGATGGCCGCGTCGGGGTCACTGCCGCGAACACTTTTGATGAACGCACTGATGACGTCGTAGTGCTGGTCCCCCTTTTGATCGTATTGAACGGCTTTCTTTTGGATGGACTCCTGAGCCGTTTCCAGGTCGAAGGTCCGTTCTGCCAAAGGGAGCGAACGAACACCGATCTCCAGGGCGGTCAGCGCACGGCGGGCGTCACCGTCGCAGACTTCGGAGAGAAAGTCGAGTGCGTCGTCGGTAGCCGAGACTTGGAGATCTCCCAATCCGCGGTCCCGGTCGCGAAGCGCCCGTTCCATTAACTGCCGAATGTCCTCGCGGGAAATCGGCTGGAACTCGAAGACTTGGCTCCGGCTGATCAGCGCCGATTGCAGTGAGAAAAACGGGTTCGCCGTCGTCGCTGCGATGAGACTGACGACCCCCGCCTCGACATCGGGAAGCAAGACATCCTGCTGCGTCTTGTTGAAATGGTGCAGTTCATCAACGAACAAAATGGTGCGATCGCCCCCCGACTTGAGTTGGTCGCGGGCCTTGTCCAACTCGGTGCGGAGTTCCTTCACCCCGGCTGATGCCGCGTTGAGAACGACGAATCGGGACTTTGTTTGATTTGCGATGACTCGTCCCAGGGAGGTTTTTCCAGTCCCCGGCGGACCGTAAAAGATCATCGAACCAAGCCGGTCCGCTTGGAGCATTCGCGGCAGGAGTTTCCCTTCTCCCAGAAAATGCTGCTGGCCCACGAACTCTTTCAGCGACTGCGGACGCATCCGTGCCGCGAGGGGCTGGGCGCTTCGTTCGCGTTGCCGTTCCTGCTTTTCAAAAAGGTTTGCCATGGGATCATCTTCTTGCCCCGTCCCCATGACGTTGGGGGACGAATCACGATTCTGCGTGTTTCCATTCCGCCATCATATTGCAGAACAGAGCGCCCTGCTCGATCGCGTCATCGAGGGCTTTGTGCGTATGGGGGAGTTTGTCGAACCAGTGACGGGGCATATTCCGTTTGGTCGCGTCCCGATAGTCGCAGTTCATCAGCGACATTGCGAGCGTCTTCATGTCGAGCGCCGAGTGGGAAAACGGACTCTCCCCCGCGAATCGAATCAGATACCAGTAGACGAAGGTAAAATCAAACCCGGCGGGGTACGCGACAAACACCGGTCGTCCCGGGAGCGATTTGACCCACTCGACATACCGGGGGATCGCCGTTTCGGGAGCCTCCGGATTCTCGCGGCAGGCTCGCCATGCCTTGCGCTGGCGGTCCCACCATTCCATGGTGTCGGGGTGCCCAACGGCCCCGGGCAGAGTTTTGAGATTCACTTCGAATGTTCCGATCAGAGTCTTGTCGGGAAGGTACGCGGCCGACCCGAGGCTCAGCATCGAATGGGGACCAGGGATCGGGCCATCAGTTTCGACGTCCGTGCTCACATAGATTTCTTGTTGGGGCATAATCACTCATTCTTGATGTGTTTCACGTGAAATGACCAGCGACGGCCTCAGGCATCCTCGCTAAGGAATGATCTGGGAATTTCTGTCACATTCTCAGAGGCACCGATCTTTTTGAAATGGAGCGACATCCACGAGTTCCGCAGTGGGCCGTAGAGACTTTGGTCCGGAATGTGAATTCGCTCATTTCGATGATCTCTTGCTGGAACTTGTTCGTCCTCTTGGGCAACTTTATGGGAAATGGCGGCTCGTTACGAAAGCTTCAACCTTCAAGGATTCGTATTCGAAGTGTCTTGGGCTCTTCACGAAGGCAGCCCCTGAGGGGCGAAAGAACCCCAGCCGTGGACGGCAGTCC
>JAGQQQ010000161.1 GCA_020426125.1 Planctomycetaceae bacterium | reverse complement strand
CGGCCTGTCGGCCACCTTTTCCCCCGATTTCGGGGGAGAAGGGACTACGAGAAAACCCTCGAATGTACGACGATAAATGCTTAACGGCGCTGATACGTGGGGCGTATTTGCTGCGTCTTTCGAAGAAGTGCTCCAAAAGTTGTCATCGGCTTTCGATCTGCGGAAATCGGCGTTGAAAGGTCCTGTTCCGTCTGTTTTATCTTTCATTAAGTAAACAGTTCAGGGATCACGTGCCCGTTCCGGACGATCATCACTGGTCGCCCGGTGGTTGTGTGATACTCCTGCGTGTGATCGATGCCGAGTGCATGATAAAAACTGGCCGCCACGTCATCCGGAGAAAAACCGTCACCTCGCGGCATACTGCCGGTTTCATCACTTTCACCAAGTACCTGTCCGCCTTTAACGCCACCCCCGCCCAGAAGCATAAACATATTGCGCGGATAGTGATCGCGGCCGACTCGTTCGGTGTTGATTTTTGGAGTTCGGCCAAACTCACCCGTGACATAAACAATTGTGGACTCAAGCAGACCGCGCGCCGCAAGTCCCGTGAACAGCCCAGCCAGTGCATCGTCGAGAGCCGGGAGCTGCCGCGTTTTCAGGACATTCCAGTTGTCTCGATGCGTGTCCCAGCCACCGTTGGAGACCGTAATAAATCGAACACCGGCTTCCACCAGTCGCAGCGCCAGTAAACAACTGGCTCCCAGTGAAGATGAACCGAATTGTTTAGAAAACTCAGGTGACTCTTTGCCAATATCGAACGCATCCTTCGCCTTTTCCGATGTGATGACCGTATGCGCCTGTTTTCCGAATTCGCCCATGCCTTCGAGCAGTTGGCTATTCTGTTCGACATCACTGAAAGTCCGATCCAGTCGACTCAGGAGATTACGGCGGCGCTCAACATCATCGATCGTTAATCCTCCTGACATCGAGATACCGCGCACGCGGAATGGAGTTCCGATCACTGGTGTGGACGTGGTATTCATGGGAGCGTAACGAACTCCCAGATAGCCTGGCCGCTGCGCACTGTTTGGAATCGCGACAAATGGAGGCAGTTCCGGGATCCCGGGACGTTCCTTCGAGACGACGGCTCCGTAGCCCGGGAATTCGAGAGACGGCAATGGGCGGTTACCCGTGTTGACATACTTCGTCCCCAGTTCGTGAGCAGCCACGGAATGGCTTACACCGCGCAGCAGCGTGAATTTATCCATACACGTCGCGATGCGGGGCAAATGTTCAGAAATCGCGACGCCAGGCAGGCAGGTCTGAATGGTATCGAATTCGCCGCGATATTCAGACGGAGCATCGGGCTTTGGATCGAATGTGTCGAGATGCGACGGTCCACCGTTCAAATTTATAAAAATCGCCGACCTCGCCTTTGCACCTGAATCCACGCTGCCGGCAGCAGCGAGCTGAGCAAAGCTTGCGAGATTCAGCCCAGCGCCCGCCACAACGCCGGCTTGTAAAAAATCGCGGCGGCCAATTCCGTCGCACGTCCGAAAAAATGCCATCACTGGTCTCCTGAATACACGCCTCGTCCACTACAACAACAGAAGGACTCGTCGCCTCGTCCACTACAACTAACGCTCAAATTAAGCTGTAACACACCACTAATGGTTCACAATAAATTCACGAGTGTTGATCAGCGCCCACAGAACACCTCGGACACCATCGACGGGATCAGCTGAATCGGAGATGTACATTTCTGCCGTCTGTAGCTCATCATCCGTCGGGAACCGGGAGAGCGTTCGCAGGTACGCCTCGTTAATAATTTCCATCACGTTCCAGGTCGGCACCACCGGCGTCCCTACGGTCTTCTCCGATTCCGAATCCGTCGGGGACTTGTCATCATCTTCCGTTGCCGGTGCATCCAGTTGCTTCGCGCTTCTCCTGACTTTTTGTAACTGATCGTGGAGGCGCTTCGCCTGCTGTGTCTTCCCCGCTTCTTCGGCAGCCGCAATCTGCTCCTGAATCCGCTGGATCTGAACCTTCAAACGCCGCATTGCACCTGCCCGGGCTTTTTTTTCGTCACTCTTCTCTGGCTGAGATTTTCGTTCGAACGGCAGGTTGTATTCATGGGCGATCTGGACCAGCCACCCGTCATCGTCATCGATCATCGAAAGTAACTGACCATCGTTGCGAACAAAGATCGTCTGCAACAAACTGGGCTCTTCCGTGCGATCGCAGTCACAATTGGTATCGCGAATTGATCGGCCGAAAACCGTCAGTGCGTAGTCCGCGGGATTTGTGTTTCTGGCTTTCAACGCTGATCCCGGAATCGTCAGTGCTCGTCGGTTCAGGACGGTCACGAATTCTGCGTACTTCCGGTCATTGCGCGTCGCCTGCGTCATCATGTCGAAGGCAATCTCTGCCGGCAAGCGACGAGGAACTGCACGGCTGAAATTGCGTTCATCCAGACGATTGGTCGAATTCGGAATCCAGCTCAATTGATAGGTCCGACTGTTCAGGATTTCCCGATGCAGCCATTTCATATCGTACCCGTGGGCAATGAACTCTTCCGTCAGCCAGTCGAGCAGCGGGGCATTGGACGGCGGGTTGGCCTTGTTCAGATCATCCGGCGGATCGATGATCCCGACGTTGAAATAGTTAGCCCAGATCCGGTTGACGAACGACCGCGCGAACCACGGATTCCGCGGGCTGACCAGCCAGTCCACCAGCGGTTCCCGGGGATCGCGGTACATTCGCAGATCGATCTTACTCCCGCCCAGCAGCTGTGCCGGCTGCGGCTGACTCAGGTCGACCGCCTGCGCCGCATAGACTTCGTTCCACGGAATGGGACGCCCCTCGGCGGCGATCCGCAGATAACTCTGCCGACGGAGCGCGGCGGTATTGAGAATCTCCGGCACTCCCAGCATCGTGGCCAGCTGGTCGTGCTGTTCTTTCGATTCCGGTGGCTGGCCGGCTTTCACCGGTTCGAAGAACTGCATGAAATTCTGAAAATCCTGCTGCGACCACTGGTCGAACGGATGCTTGTGGCACTCGGCACACTGCAGCCGGACTCCCAGGAACGTATAGCCGAATGTCAGCACCTTATCCCGCGCTGCCGACTGATTGCTGCGATACCAGTAATGCGGCATGGGGTTGCCGGGTGCGGTGAAGTCATCGCCCCCGGAGCGGGCTGTAAAGCGGCTCTGCTGCGCGGTGAACTCGCCATACTGCTGCCCCGCCGGGCGGCTGGTGGCCAGCACCATATCCCGCACAATTTCATCGTACCCAATGTTGTCCCGCACCCGCCGTTCGATCCAGTCTCTCCACTGCTGCGCCACCGGCTGAGCCATCTCGGTCCCGCCGAGGTAACCCGCGTTGCTGCCCGTCAGATCGCACAGGCGGGTGGTCCACCAGGTGATGTACTCCGGACGTTCCAGCAACTCCTCAATTTTACGTGTCCGGCGGTCCGGGCCATCATCAGCCAGAAAGGCTTCCACTTCGGCAGCGGTCGGCAAGGTGGCGGTCAAATCGAGCGAGACGCGACGCAAGAACTCCGCATCGTCACAGACCTCTGATGGCACAATCCCCAGCTTCGAGAGCTTGGCGATCACATGCTGGTCGATGGGGGTATTCGCCGCGAGTTGTGGATACTTGTCGCCGATCGAATCGGTCACTGGGCGGATGATCGGAACCGGGACCACAGCATTGTCGTAGAAGGCGACGACATGCGAATCTCCTTTGTCGCCGGAAGTCACTAGGCCGGTGCCTGTGATTTCGACGATCGCATCATCGTTCGACTGAAAGCGGCTCAGGCAGGTGACATCTTCGCGAACGCCATCGGACCAGACGGCGATGACTTGCAACTGACGCTCCTGACCGGCAGCGGTGAACAGGATTTCGCTGGGGATCACTTCCAGACGTGCGAGCTGCGCCCGTTCGCCTTCAACCGGCTTGGCTCCCTGCTTGACCCAGTTGAGGAACAGGTTGTATTCCCAACTGCCCACTTCCATCCGCTTGCCCCCTTCGTGGGGTTCGATGAGCGTGGGCTTCTGGATGGCATAGCTTGCGGCGGGCTCCTCCAGATCAATGCGATCGAGGAGTCCCTTGCGGTCCATGTCAAAATCATAGCCGAACAAGGAGAGCTGGAATCCCCCTTGTCCCTGGAAAGAGCCATGGCAGGCGCGACCGTTGCAGCCGAGTTTGCCCATCAGTGGACCCAGGTGCTTTTGGAAATCCGGAACTTCGGAGACGTCGTCGCCAGCGAAGCGTTCCCGAACAGATGGGAGCGAGTCCGCAGCATCCGTATCCGCGGCGAAGCTGGCTCCGCAAGTGAGCAGCATCGCCAGGCAGGCTGTGAGGAAGGAGAGAGAGGGTCGAACCATGGAGTTTGCCTTTCGGGGATTCGATCTCGTGGGGAAATTTCAGTATTCGAGGGAATGGGGGGGAACGCCGATCTCATTGAGGCGGTCTACCCCTTGGACCGATCCTGTTTCGTCGAAACGGGTTCGGTCTTAGCAGGCGCGGAGGATTGCTTGAGACGATTCTGGGGAGACGGTCGTCGTGTGCGAACAGAACGTAACAGGCGTTCGGCCTCCTGTTGGGCGATCTGGTCGCCCTTGTCTTCATAGTTGCCGATGGATTCTTCGAGCTTTTTCAGCCGCTCCGCGAGGCGGTCACGGTCCAGTTTGAGCAATTCCAGACGGACGGCATTCCGCTTGTTTAAGAGTTGTTCCACTTCGGCTTGGGCGGCCATTGGATCGGCGGCGGAGCGAGCGACGAGGAGACGGATCCGGGAATCCAGTTTCCAAATCTCAATCTCTGCCTGATAGCGTTCCGGCTGTCGGGCTTCGAGTTTGGCGATTCGCTCGGCCGTGCGGGCGAGTTCATTGATGGCCGAATCGTAGCCGTTTTCATCCATCTGCTTGAGTTGGTCCAACAGCACCGCCAACTCTCGATGGTGCTTGCGAGCAAACTTCAACGCCGCGACTTCCCGTTCCGAGCGTTCTTGAGCCACATGGGAACGCCCCTGAGCGACGGGCTGTTCGTTGCCTGGCTCAGCCCAGACGGGTCTCAACACAGCCAAACCGAAGAGAATAAGGATGATGAGTGCGAGAGGGCGAGCCATCACAACGTTTCCTCCTCGTCCTCGGGGAATCCACCGGAGTCTGGACCGAGGGGATCGGACATGGCGTCATTCATCACTTCATCAGAATCCATCTCGGAAAAACTCACAGCTGCCAGCATCCAGTCAGGGATTTCCAGACGGCTTTCGCGCTCCGTGGACATCTCCAGAAACTCGTCGGCCCCTAGAATCTCATCTGAGATGGCGGACTCCTGATCACTCGGAGAGTCCATGGCCGCGCCCCGCAATTCCGTCCAGACGACGACGGTCTCCGTCGCGAGAGATTCCGACTCGTCCAAATTCTGTGCATCGGTGTCACGGGGAACAGACCGAACGACCCCGGAGGATCGAAGACCGTTGGATGCATTCGACCGGAGAAACGCAGCGCCACTCATCAGAACGACGGCGAGAGTACACGCCAGCGTGGCGATAGCCGCAGGATTCAGACGGGGAGCAGCCGATGTGAACCCAAATTGGGAACGGGAGCGCGAATACCCTACGACAGCGGTCCGTGCGGGAGCGGACTCGGTCGAAACCGTCAGCGCCTCTTGGATCAGCACCACATCGGCCAAGGCCTCCTGAGCCTCCAAGTCGGATTCCAGCAGAGACTCGAACTGCGATCGCTCTTCGCCGCTCAACTCATTTGTGAGATAGCAATGGGCGAGCAACAGGAGGTCGTTGGATTTTGGGTCCGTGGAAATCATTTGTTGGCGTTGTTTTGACGTGTCGCGTGTGTTTGTTGAACTTGTGTTTGTTGAAATACTGTCAACTAGGGATGTGGCGGATTGTCGTGACTTTTCAGTGCCTGCTTCAACGTCTTCAATGCCAGCCGCATTCGAGTGAGGACCGTTCCCAAGGGAAGCTCCAGCAGATCGGCGATCTCTTGAAACGTCCGTTCCTCGTAAATCCTCAGGCGGACAACGTCTTGTTGCTCTTCGGGCAGGCTTTCCAAAGCTTGCCGCACTTCGACGACAGACTCCGTCCGCAACAATCGTTCTTCCGGTCGAATCTCCGCTGACTCGCTCGACGATCGATTCGTGGCCGACCGATTCGCGGCTAACCGGTTTATGACTGCTCGCGACTCCGCCTGCTGTTTCCGATGGAGCAGTTTGGCTTCCCGGTAGGCCACCTGGAATAACCATGCTCGTTCGGATCCAGGCTGCACGTCGCCGCCATGGGTCACCGCCTTCGCAAAGGTCGCTTGAACAATCTCCTCCGCCTGACTTCGGTCGCGAACCACCCCGAAGACAAAGGCTTTCAACCGCGAGGCATGATCCGTGTACCATCGATCCAACGTCTTGGCATCAAGATGTCGGGAAGGATGGGGAGTCACGGAACAACCTCATGAAAAGTGAGATGCGCGGAGCCTCACTTTTATTTTTGATGATTTCAAAATTCTTGAAAAACTTTCATCGAGACGCTGTAACGCCTTCACAGAAAAGATGTTGCGAAGGTGTAAAGAACTAACGCCGTCTCAGCAACTCATCAGCTCCCTCCAGTCGCTGCCATTTTCCGGCCGAACTCCCAATACGAGAGTGGCGGATGTTCCAAGAACTGGAAATCTGACGAGGTGATGGACATCCCGAGAGACCACCGCCATAATCGTCGGATGGAACAGAACAATTCGGACATTCACGGCCCGGAGAGACTCGCCCGACAGGCGAGACGCTCCGGGCTGGTGTTTTTGAATAGGGGCAGCGTTCATTCGGAAGTCCCCGTTTAGCCGATGCCCTCCGGGCATCGCGGAACATTCAGGATTACTCGCGAACACCAGAGAAGACAAACTCACACCATGTTCACCGGACTCGTCGAAGGACTTGGAACCATTGTCGCCATCGAACGGAAGGACTCCGCGATCGATGTGACGATTGAACCTGGTGATGCGCTGGCGGATCGGGATTCAACGGCCATCGGGGACAGTGTCTCCATCAATGGGTGTTGCCTGACAGTCATCGCCATCTCTGAGTCGGGGTGGACGTTTCAGGCGGGGGCGGAAACCTTATCACGGACCAACCTCGGACAACTCACTTCCGGCAGCTTCGTGAACCTTGAGCGGTCTCTCCGTCCGACTGATCGGCTCGGCGGACACTTCGTCCAGGGCCACGTCGACGACCAAGGGACCGTAGAACGGATCGAGCAAGACGGCGAATGGACGACAATGTGGTTCCAAGTCCCGGAGCGATTGACCCGGCAGATGGTCTCGAAGGGGTCCATCACGGTTGACGGCGTGTCACTCACGCTTGTCGAAGTGACATCAAACTCGTTTAGCGTGGCATTGATTCCGCACACATTGCAGGTGACCACGTTGGGAAGGCTGCGGGTGGGGGATCCCGTGAACATTGAGACAGATATCATTGGAAAGTACTTAGAAAAGCTTCTCAGCAACGTTCAGCCACGCACTTGAACTGCGTGGCTCGACGGGCATTGATCGATCCTAAGAGGTTTCATGACTGAGATCGAACGGCAAACGAAGACGCATCTGATGTCGCTGTTCAAGCGACACGGTCTCCGCCCGCGCACCGATCTCGGCCAGAACTTTCTGATCGACCTGAACATTATTGAATTCGTCGTTCGCAGTGCGGAGTTGACGGCCGACGATGTCGTGCTCGAAGTGGGCACGGGGACCGGGAGTATGACCACGTTCATGGCCCAGGAAGCCGGACACGTGATCTCCGTGGATGTCGACCGCAACATGCACATGCTTGCTGGCAAAGCGGCGGCCCCGTTTGAAAACATTACGTTGCTACATCAGGACGCGCTCAAGAACAAGAACAACTTTTCGCCGGTGGTTCTCGCGGAGATTCAGAAGCAACTGGCTGTCAGTCCTGATCGCCGCCTGAAACTTGTGGCCAATTTGCCGTATAGCGTGGCGACGCCGGTGATGTCGAACCTCGTCGCGACGGAATTTCCCTGGGTGCGGATGGTGACCACCATTCAGTATGAGGTTGGATTGAGAATGCAAGCGGGGCCACGAAGCGAGCACTTCGGAGCATTGTCCGTCTGGCTGCAATCTCAGTGCGATGTGGAAATCTTGAAGAAGGTCGGGCCGTCGGTGTTCTGGCCTCGACCGAAAGTGGACTCGGCCATCATGTTGGTCACACCGAACGCGGAGAAACGAGCCTGCATCACCGATCGCGCATTCTTCCATGACTATCTGAGACGGGTCTTTAACTATCGGCGAAAATACTTGAGGAGCGTGCTGGCAGGGATGTATCGCAAGGAACTTGGAAAACCAGAAGTCGACGAAATTCTGGCAAAGATGTCGCTCATGGAATCGGTGCGTGCGGAGGAATTGGGCGTCGCGGAGCATCTCCAACTTTCACAACACCTCCAAGCCCGACTAGCGACCGAGGAATAGTCCATCCTTCGAACGGCGTTCGAAGTTCAGAGCGAATACGAAAGATTTCAACAGGAACAGGGAGAGACTGATGCAAGACCGCATTCTGGAAACGGGACTCACCTTTGACGACTTGCTGCTGGTGCCGGCCTACAGTGAGGTGCTGCCGGGCGAAGTGGACACATCGTCAAAGCTGACCCGCAATATCACTGTCAACATCCCGATTGTCTCCAGCCCGATGGACACCGTCACCGAAAGTGACATGGCGATCAGCATGGCTCAGGAAGGGGGGATTGGGATCATCCACAAAAACCTCTCGATTGAGCAGCAGACCCTTGAAGTGGACCGCGTGAAGCGAAGTGAACACGGCGTGATCGTCGACCCCGTCACACTGCCGCCGCAGACCCCGGTGGGACAGGCGATCAAATTGATGGACGAGCGGAACATCGGCGGTGTTCCGATTGTCAATGAAAACGGAAAGTTGCTGGGGATTCTCACCCGGCGCGATCTTCGGTTTCTGGATTCAGCAGAAACAAAAGTCGAAGACGTCATGACCAAGGAGAAACTGGTCACTGCTCAAGAAGAGACCGATCTGAAGGACGCGGAACGGATCCTTCGTGAGAACAAAGTCGAAAAACTGCTCCTGGTGGACGAAAATTACCGCCTCCGAGGGCTGATCACGATCAAGGATATCGACAAGAATCTGCGGTACCCCAAAGCGAACAAAGACAATCGCGGACGCCTGCGAGTGGGAGCGGCCGTCGGAGTGTACGATTACGAACGGGCCGAGCAACTGATCAACGCGGGAGTCGACGTTCTGGTCGTCGACAGCGCCCATGGCCACTCCAGAAACGTTGTCGAGACTGTGGCCAAGATCAAACAACAATGGAACATCGATGTGATCGCGGGAAATGTCGCGACCGTCGAAGGAGCCAAAGCTTTGATGGATGCCGGGGCGGATGCCGTGAAGGTCGGAATCGGACCAGGATCAATCTGCACCACGCGAATTATCTCGGGAGTGGGAGTCCCCCAATTGACCGCCATTTCCAACGCGGCCAAGGCGGTCGCGGGAACGGATGTGCCGATCATTGCCGATGGGGGGATCCGTTATAGCGGCGACATGACGAAGGCGCTCGCGTGTGGTGGACATACGGTCATGCTCGGCGGATTGCTCGCCGGACTTGATGAAAGTCCGGGAGAATTGATCCTGTTTCAGGGGCGTCGATTCAAACGATATCGCGGGATGGGGTCTTTAGGGGCGATGGTCAAAGGCAGCAGTGAGCGATATCGGCAAAGCCTGACTGAAGAAGAGGGGCGCGGAACGCCGAAACTTGTTCCAGAGGGAGTGGAAGGCCGTGTTCCGTACAAAGGACCCCTTCAAACTCTGTTATATCAACTCGTAGGGGGGCTACGAGCAGGGATGGGATATCTCGGGGTGAGCACGATCGAGGATCTGCGAACCCGCTCGAAGTTTCTACGGGTGTCGGCGGCGTCGGTTAGGGAGAGCCATCCGCATGACATTGCCATTACGCAAGAAGCACCAAATTACACGACCGAGCACGCTCCGGTGGATGCGTTCTAAGCTCGGTCTCATGTCGGACCTCGCACGAGAGGATGCGGATCAGCTTCCGTGTTCTTACCTGTGCCGGGAGATCGTCCAACGTGTCGCCGTGAGTGGGCTCGTGGTCGCTCTCTCGATCGGTAGCTTGTCTGCCGAGGATGGCCGATCTCCTTTGCGCCGACTGAAGGATCGCTCCGCGAGAGAGCGGTGGCAGCAGGTTCGAGACCGGTACGCTCCTCCGACGGAAAATGGGTCCGTTGTGTCCCCGTCGGCCGACGGGGAGCCTGCTCAAGCAGTTCCTCTTGAGGAGATGTGGAAAACCCCAATCGCGGAGTCCACGCCGGTCTCGAATTCCCCGCCGGAGAATGGGACACAAGGCTCGATCCCGACCGAAGCACCGGAACCCGCATTTTCCAAGACGGACGTGGACTGGGAACCGGTCGATTCGCCAGCCTCCCCAGAGCCCTTAAAATCAGGGCCGGAGTTCCTTCTTCCCCGAACGGCCGACAGCCGAAACTCGGGTGTTCTGGAACTCGCGCCTTCGGTCCCATTGTCCGCGGGGCCAACAACGGAGCCGCAACGGGTGATTCCCGTTCCTGAACCCTATCTGTCCGAGGGCGAACCCTCTTCGCCACTCTCGTCGGCAAAAAAGTTGGAGACTACGGAGGAACCCAAGGGGGATTCGGCGTTAATCTCTCCTCCTCCGACATTATCTAGCCCGGCTCCTTTCCCGATCCTGGCAGAGAATGAATCGCCATCAGCGCGGCCTGCTCCGGTGATCGTGGTTCCGGCACCAAGCCCGGATCCGACCGGTGTTCCACCCGAACCGGATTTGATGACTGGCACAGCCCAGCTTCCATCCCGTCCGGAACCACCCATCGACGATCCGATCTTCAAACCCATTTCGGACATACAGCCCTTTGAGTCGTATCGTCCGGCTTCCGATCAGCTTCCGGGCAAAGAAAAGCCAACCGTCTCGATCGACGAGCCGAACTTCGTGCCGCTCCCATCGACGGGCTCCTTCGAACGCCCCTACGCTCACGTCGAGTACCACTGGGCGGCATCGAACTTGCACCACAATCCGCTCTACTTCGAAGATGTCTCACTTGAGCGCTATGGTCATACCTACCCTGATGTCGTTCAGCCCTTTGTTTCGGTGGGGAAGTTTGGTCTCCAGGTTGTTGGCCTGCCCTACACGATGATGTTGGACAAGCCAAAGTCCTGCGTCTATGCCTTGGGGTATTATCGACCAGGGCAGTGCGCTCCTTACTTGACCTATCAGGTTCCTCTGAATCTCAAGGCCGCCGCCGCCGCGGGGGGAATTTACACGGGACTGTTCTTCATATTCCCGTAATGGACGGTGACCAACGAATTGGCACAGCCCTTTGTCGACACATTCGCCTTGTGTCAACAAAGGGCTTTTTTTGTTGCGAATCGGTTCCAAAACCCTGTTCCAGTTCAAACAAGGTTTACTGCAGGTTCTCACTCACCTTCCGAAACTTGCGCCCGCTCACGGGTTTTCACAATTTTTTCGGGTTCTGTTTGATCCCCGGTATTCGCGGTGCCGTTGAGTCAAAAGTTTTTTGACGAAGGAATCCCCATGGACTTTTATCAGGCATGTCACTGCTGCGGTCTGATCCAGCGTCTCCCGCCTGTTTCGTCCGAGGACGTTCCGGTTTGCTTCCGTTGTGAAACCAGGCTGGTCACATCGCGGTCTCGAATTCATTCCGCCAGTCGAACGGCTGCCGCCGCATGTGGGGCGTTTGTGCTGTTCTGGCCAGCGATTCTGCTCCCAGTCCTGAAAATCGAGAAACTGGGACATGTACAGGAATCGAGCATCCTTGGTGGGATCATCGACCTTCTTCGGCACGGCAATTGGTTCGTCGGAGTTGTGGTGCTCATCTTCTCGATTCTGTTTCCGCTGACCAAGCTGCTCTTGCTATTGGAACTGAGCCTGTGTGAGTTTCTGCATCGCCGGCACAAGGCCGCTACACTTCGCCTGATGGAACACCTTGGCAAGTGGAGCATGATGGACGTGATGCTACTTGCCTTTCTGGTGATGCTCGTCAAGTTGGGAAACCTTGTCCAATTCCAATTGGGCCCCGCGGTTGTCGCGTTCACGCTCTGCGTCACGATGAGCATGATCGCATCCCTCTCGTTCGACCCCCACTCGATTTGGGAAGAGACATCATGACCGAGGCAAGCGTCACACACACCCCAGCGCCGGAAACGTTGGCCAGGGGAACCGAATCTCCAATGGCGAAGACTCGTCGTCGCACAACTTCCTGGACAGCCTTCGTTGGAGCGTCGCGGATGTGGGCTCTCGCGGCGATCTGCCTGATCGTCGCGGCGACATTAGTGATCACCTCCTTGAAGAAGACGGGTACGGAGATCACGATCTCCTTTCCGGAAGGACATGGTTTGAAACATGGCGATCGCGTGCGGTACCGCGGCATCGAAGTTGGAGAAGTCGAGAAGGTCGCCCTCGCAGCCAATATGCGTGGCATCGACGTAACAGTTTTGCTGGCACCGGAAGCGGAGAATCTGGCACGCGAGGGGACGCGGTTCTGGATCGTCCGCCCCGAGATTTCCCTCACTTCTGTTAAAGGCCTCGACACGGCAGTCTCGGGCAAATTCATTGCTGTGAGCCCCGGCGATCCGAATGCGTCCTTTCAAACTGGTTTCGCGGGACTCTCCCAGGCTCCCGCCGATGAATGGGCCGAACGGGGATTGAGTATTGTCCTCCGAAGTGAGGAGAGCCATGGACTTGCCCCGGGGGCTCCCGTGTTATGGCGAGGCTTGAAAGTCGGACAGGTTCTGTCGGTCGACCTCGCCTTTGATACGCGGTTCGTGGACATTCATGCAAAGATCGATCAGAAGTATGTTCCCCTTGTCCGCGAGAATTCCAAGTTCTGGGTGAACAAGGGACTGGGGATCGATGCTGGTCTGACAGGATTCAAATTCGAAGCGGAATCGCTGGAGACCATCGCTCGCGGGGGGATTTCGTTCACGACTCCGCGGACTGAGAGAGAATTCAATGCTCCGTCGTCAGGGCAAGTCTTTACGTTGTACGCCGAAGCTCAGAAGAAGTGGCTCGAACTCAAAGAAACCGCTTCGCTGGTCAATGTGCAGGTGCCCCCAATGACGGTATTGAGATTTGTCTGGAAGGAAAAGTCTCTTGGGTTCGCGCGAACGAAGGAACGTCGCGTGTGCGGGGCGGTCCATTCGGTTGCCCGGCACCGGATTGAAGTGATCTGCCCGGCAGATCTTCTGGATTCACAAGACCGGGCACTTCCTGACACGTGGTCGGTGACGATCGTTGATCCCAGCCAGAACGGGAGAATCGA